>PLEA01000483.1 GCA_003136335.1 Acidobacteriaceae bacterium
TTGCGCACATCTTCCATGGCCTGCTTCTCGCTGTCATAAGAGATCGGGAGGAAGGTGCGAATATTCGCGCGCACAGAATCGAATGCTTCGCGGACCCGCAATGCCTGAGGGCCGCCGTCCTGGTCGACGATGGCGACGCGGGCATCACGGATTTTTCCGCCGAAGGCGTTGCCCAGGATGATCAACTGAACCAGCGGAAAAATCATGGAGGCCAGCATCAGCGCCGGCGAGCGGAAGAACTTGCGCATTTCGCGCTCGACAATGGCCATCATTCTGTTCATGGCTGCAACCCCGGTCGCTGCGGCATCACGAAGGCATACGCCTTTTGCAGTTCGTCGCGCAGCTGTCTTCCGGTGTAATGCACGAAGACGTCGTCCAGAGTCGTGTTCTGCACCGAGAGCGACTTCACCTGCACTTTGCTCGCTACGGCCATCTCGACCATTTCCGTGGTGGTGCGCGAACCGTTGCCGGTGAGCACCCGATACATGCCGGCACCTTCATGCTGCACCGAAGTGACTTCGTTGAGCGTGTGCAGGCGCTGCTCCCAATCGGCGGGAGGATTCTCGAATTGCGCTTCAATCACATTCGATCCCGGCACGCTCGCTTTCAGAGCCATGGGGGCGTCGAGCGCGACCAGTTTGCCGTGATCGACAATGGCGATGCGATCGCACAAGCGGTCAGCCTCGTCCATGTAGTGCGTCGTAATCAAGATGGTAAGTTGCCGATGTGCCTTGATGTTTCCCAGCATCTCCCAGACAGCAACGCGGGAGACGGGATCCAGTCCAGTCGTGGGTTCATCCAGAAAAAAGATTCTAGGATGGTGCACCAGACCGCGGGCAATTTCGAGTCGCCGGCGCATGCCGCCGGAGAGCGTTTTCGTGGCTGCGTCGCGCCACTTTGTCAGGTCGACAAGTTCCAGGAGTTCTTCGATCGACTTCTTGCGCTCTTTCGCCGGGACGTCGTAGAGCTTGGCGTAAATATTCATGTTCTCTTCGACGGTCAAGTCGAGATCGCTGGTCAGCGCCTGCGGAATCACGCCAATCATTCTCCGCGCCGCGTTCGGCTCTTTGGCAACGTCATGACCGCCGATACGCGCCGTGCCGGAGGTAATCGGGATCAGCGTGGTCATCATGCGGATCAGCGTCGACTTCCCTGCTCCGTTGGGGCCGAGCAACCCGAAAATCTCGCCCTCCTTCACGGTGAACGAAACGTCGTCGACCGCGGTGAAGTCGCCGTACTTCTTGACGATGTGCTGAACTTCGATGGCCGACGGCGCGGTGGGATCGTAGACGGGCTTCTCCAGCCCGAAGCCAGTTGCCAGCGGGCCTGTCGCGCCGTTCGTTATTGGAGTTTCGTCGGCCTTCATCGCTGCTCCGCGGCTGCGGCGCTCTGCGTATTGCCGCCTTTTAATTGCTCTGGCGAAACCAGCACTTCCGCAGTCATGCCGGGGACGAATGCCCCTTTGGGATTGTCCATGCGGATTTTCAGCACGATGGTTTTGATATCGCGCTTGCGGCGGCTCACATCGCGCTGCGTAGCAAAGTCGCCTTCCACGCCTTTGAAAAATACTTTGCCGCTGGAGACGGTTCCACCCGGCAGGCGCACGCGCAGTACATCGCCGTATCCGATATGGTCGGCGTAAGTCTCCGGGATTGCGACTCGCGCCCAGGTATCGTTCAGATCGACGATGGTGACGATCGGCGCACCGATATTGACTACTTCTCCCTGGCGTGCCGCGCGCACGGAAACTGTCCCGCTCACGGGGGCGTATACGTTCGTATAACCCAACCGGACGGCGGCCTGATTTTTCAGCGCCACTGCATTCTTGAGGTCAGCCTCTGTGGAGGCCACGGTGCTCTTCGCCGCATTCGCCTGATGAGTGCGCGCGACGGCGGAGTTCAGATCGGCTTCCGCGGCCTTGACCAGTTCCTGTTGGGCCTGAACCGTCGCCTGTGCGGCCTGTAAATTGGTTTCGGCCTGCACGCGCTCTTGATCCGAAGTGATTCCCGCCTTGGCCAGTTCGATGGCGCGGCGACTGTCGCTCGCGGTGCGGTCCAACGCGGCTTTTGCCTGCAGCAGTTGTGCTTTCGCCGACGACAGCTTGGCCTGCGCGTTCGCTACGTCGCTCGAAGTTGAGCCCGAGGTCGATTGTTCGGTGTCCTGCATCTCCGCGACTTTGTGTTGCAAGCTGGCGATCGTCGCCGTGGACGCGGCTTCTTGCGCCTGCAACTCGGAGGCGTCAAGGACGGCGATCAAATCTCCAGCTTTGACCGGCGTGCCTTCATCCACCAGCAACTTCTGGATGCGGCCTTCGACCTGCGCGCTCACGATTACCTGGTTGGCGTCGACTGTGCCGATCAAGACCAGATCGCGCGAGTGGTCGGCGGAGAGAAAGTAGTAGGTCGCGGCAATCACGAAGATGATTCCGAGAAGGATAATAAATTTGTTACGCGCGCTCATGAGCGTGCTCCTTGCGCGGCGTGCTTTGGCGTTCTGAGCGGAACAACGCCGCGGAAATAAAATCCAGGACTGCGGCGCGCCGCTCGGCGATCCGCTCCGCTGTCAGGGGATTGAATCCGACAATCTTCTGCATCATGGGGGCACTACTGAAATAGAAAACGATCATGGCGACCATCGAGGGGACAAAGTGCGCGGGGTTGACCGGACGAAATTCGCCGTCCGCAATTCCCTTGCGCATCAGTTCGCCGACACGGGCAAAAATCGGCTGGATATAATTTTTGATCACTTTGTCGATGTTCTGGGACTGGCCTTCGCGCGCCCGCATCATCTCGCGCTGCATCAGCCGCGGATAGATCTGGTTGGAAGCAATGAAATCGAAATATGCGCCGGCATAGGCCATCATCTTCTCGCGCGTCGGCAGGTCGCCGTCGAGCACACGGAATACCGTAGTTTTCAAACCGGAAAAGGCATCATCGAGCACCGCGGCGTAAAGCGTCTCTTTGTCCTTGAAGTAGTAATACAGCAGCGCCTTGTTGACGCGGGCCTCGCGGGCAATGGCGTCGGTGCGGGCTCCGGCGATGCCGTACTCGGCAAACTCCTGCGCCGCCGCCTGCAGGATGGCGGCGCGGCTTTCCTCGGGCTGGCCGCGGGAACCCATGCGGCGCGGCAGGACATTTCGAGGATTGAAAAGCTTTGCCATTAATTAACCAGTTAGTTAGATTATACACAAGCCCAGCGCACACGCAACCTCTTTCGCGAGTCTCTTCCCACGAACGCGATAGATTTGAGCGTGGGAGAGCGTCAACGGGTGTGCGGTCCAGCGACGGCACGGTTAGTCACTGCTGTAATTCAGGGAAGAACGGCTTTCACGATCTCCAATTCCTCGCGCGCGGCATCGGCACGCGGGCCAGTTGGCTCCTCTTTGAGAAAGAGCTGAAGTTCTGCGATCGCACTCGCTCCCTGCCTCTGCTGTTCGAATGCACGCGCCGCCA
The DNA here is from genome assembly GCA_003136335.1 of Acidobacteriaceae bacterium. The sequence goes on from PLEA01000483.1 coordinate 3,453, forward strand.
CACGATGCGCGAAGGCGTGAGGTATCTCCAGCGCATGTGCCTTGTGACTGGTCACGATGGCCTCGTCGAAACGCCGGTTCATAAACTCGGCGTAGGAGAGCAGGATCAGGGTCATGGAATCGGGTGGTGTGAGCGTTGAAGCCCTGTCAAGCGCGCTTTCCGCTGCCGGAAAATCGCCTGCTGCAATGTTCATCTTCCCCAAGTTGATATAAGCCAGCGCAAAATGATTGTTGAGGCTGATTGCCTTTTGCAGGGCTTCGCGCTCTCGCACCGGATCTTCCAGCCGCGAATAAATTACGCCCAGGTTGTTGTAAGCCACGGCATAACCTGGGTAGATCGAAATTGCTTTGTTCAGCTCTCGAATCGCCTGCGCCAACTCCTGCTTGCCGATCAACGTCCTCGCTTTGTCAAATTCTTTGTGGGCGCGGCTCGGGACGCCAAGATCGGAAGCCGACACAAACGCGCTGGCAGGAACGCGGTAATCGCGATCCAGTTCGTTCCCTGGTTTCGCTTGGGCCTCGAACTCGGTTGGACCGTCGACGGTCAGGTGAATGCTGCCCGAGTCGGCATTGGCAAACTTCCTCCCGGACACAGTCAGGTGATAAGCGCCTTCCGGCACATTGAAGAACTCCACTTCGCACTGGTCGTTGGCTGTGCCTTCGGCCACGGGACCGCCGTGCCCCCACAGCGTAACGTGAGCAGACGGATCGCAGACTCCGCTGCCAAAGGCAACCCGCACTTGCACTCGCCGGATAATGTTGCCCGCATCGAGTTGCGCCGCAACCGAACCCGCAAGCAAAAGGAAAACAATAAACATGCGACACTTCATGGCGCGCATAAGGGCGCTGTCAGGAACCCGCTCGTGGCCTGTCACCGGAAAGCACCAAGGCTCGTGTGACAACTTGGGGAGTGAGACGGGTGCGCGGATCATTGGGTAGCGATGGATCGCGCTCTGGGAGCGAATTCGCAGATCTTTTTACAACTCCGGAACATCACACCACCACACATGCGTGTCAACGCAGAGTGTTGTGATGTTTGTTGAGTTGGCGAGATATGCTCAACGCGAGTTGCGCGACACGGAGTTAAGAGAACAGAACACAATAACAAGGCCGCTGAGACAGCGGCCTGGAATCAATTGTTTTCTGAAAAAATGTTTTGGGAGGCTCGATCAGGAGTTACTGCGCGCCGCCCGCGATCGAGGGCACCAGCAAAACTTCGTCGCCTTCCTGGAACGCGTAGGTTTGGCCGCCCAGAAAGCGAATGTCTTCCTCATTCACGTAGATGTTGAGAAAGCGTCGGACCTGCCCCTTGTCATCGCGCAAATGTGGCTTGAGTTCGGGGAACTTCTCGTCGAGGACGGAGAACAACTCTCCGAGATTCGATGCTGCGCATGTGATCGAACCAACGCCCGCGGTGTGGCGCCGGAGTGCAGTTGGAATTTGTACGGTGATCGGCATGATTATCTTCCGACGGCCTCGGCAATCACTCCGGGCACCTCGGAGGGGCTCAGCGTCCGCTGCAGGTAGCGTTCGAACTCCGCTAACTTGGGGACGATGGGGAACTCGGTCTCGTAGACGCCGGCCAGCACATCGGTCGTCTTCAGGCCGTTACCAGTGATGCAGAGCACGGTCGTTTCCTCCGGCAGGATGCGGTCCTGGCGATACAGCTTGCCCGCGCAGCCCACGGTCACACCGCCGGCGGTCTCGGTGAATACCCCTTCGGTCTCTGCCAGCAGTTTGATCGAATTGATCACTTCCGGATCGCTGACATCTTCGCTCCATCCGCCGCTGCCCTTGATCACTTTGATGGCGTAGTGTCCGTCCGCGGGATTGCCGATGGCGAGTGAGCGCGCGATGGTCGAGGGCTTCTGCGGCTCAATCTCGGAACTGCCGGTCTTGACTGCAGTCGAAATGGGAGAGCAGCCGGTGGCTTGCGCTCCGAAGAATTTCACTTCCTTGCCTTCCACCAGGCCCAGCTTGATCAGTTCATCGAAAGCCTTCTTGATCTTGACGATCAGCGAACCGCCGGCCATGGGGCAGACTACGTTATCCGGCAGGCGCCAGCCGAGTTGCTCGGCGATTTCGAAGCCGACGGTCTTCGATCCTTCGGCGTAATAGGGTCGCAGGTTTACGTTGACGAAGCCCCAGTGATGCTCATCGGCAATTTGCGAACACAGGCGGTTGACCTGATCGTAGTTGCCGGCAATGCGTACGACTTTCGCCCCGAACACGTTCGTGCCCAGAATTTTCGCGGGCTCGAGGTCCGACGGAATAAAGATCCACGCCTTGAGTCCTTCGCGAGCCGCATGGGCAGCAACAGCGTTCGCCAAGTTCCCGGTCGAAGAGCACGACACGGTGTCGAACCCGAAGGCTTTCGCCTGCGAGATTGCGACTGCGACCACGCGGTCTTTGAAACTCAACGTCGGCAGGCAGACTGCGTCGTTCTTGAGGTAGACATTTTTCGCGGCGGCGGTCGTCCCAGTCAACTGCTCAGCCAGACGCGGCGCCTGAAACAGTGGAGTGAAGCCGACCGGCAGCCGAGGTTCAAAACCCTGGGGGAGGGGTAAAAGTTCGGAGTAGCGCCACATGTTCGGCGGCCGCTGGGAGATCAGCTCACGGCTAACGGACCCACGCAAAGCGTCATAGTCGTAGGCGACTTCCAGAGGAGAGAAACAGTCGTCGCAAATGGAGCGGGGCTGGTTTCCCCAGATCTTTCCGCATTCCCGACACCGAAGTTCGTAAATAGACATGTGCTACCCGCTTTCTTGGCTTTGCGGCTTTCTTTGTGCAAAGCAGCGAATAGCTGAGGACGAGCCCGAAAAAGCGGCCTAAAAAGCAAAGGCCTCTTTTTCCAGGAAAAGGAAAAGAGGTCGGAATGCCAATACAGCGCGCATGCCGAATCCCATGTTCCCCGTTTCCAGGAGAGAGTTGGCACCAGACACCTGGGATATATGATCCCAGATCGGTTGCCGTGGCGTCACAGGGCTCGTCCCTCAGCCACTCTGCATGAAATTCAGGTCCGCTCCCCCAGTCGAGGGAAGAGTGGACTTGTTGCTACGATGGTACGAAATGCGGGGGGCGGCGTCAAGGGGGAAGTCACCCTGCTGCGTCATCAGTTTCTGGCACGACTTTGGGCGCATTGCGCAGGAACCTAATCAGTCCGTCGCCAGTAGCCTTTCCGGCACGCTTCGTGAAGAAATCCGCCGCGGTTTCCATCACTCCGACTTTTTCCGCCGCTGCGACAGCAATCCACTGGTTCAGAGTAACTCCGTCCTCCTTCGCCAGGCGTTGGGCAGCTTTCTTAATCGAGAGAGGTAGCTTGAGCGGATAGGTAGCCTTACTGATCGTTTCACCTTTCTGAGCAGTTCCGCCGGGCGTATTACTGAGAACAATTCGCGAACGTTTACAGACGTCACTTTGTGGCTTCGGACCATTCCTGCTCGCCGCGATGAAGGAAAGCGTCGCGGTCTTCCGGCAGGATCCAGCGTTGCTTCACCAAGTCGTCTGCTGCATGGTTGTAACGGGCCATGTAGTCTTCGCGATCGGTGTAACGTTCTGCGACGGACTTGCGGGGATCGCCGATCTTCTGACGGTCTGCGGCAGTCTTTGGGAACGGAATGTAAGACGCCTCGAAGGAAACGCGCTGATCGGGCGCGCCAATCGAGGAATCGCGGAGATTCCAGCCAGTATACGTCGCCAGCGGAACAGTTATTTCCGGCAAGCGGACACCGTCGCGTTCATTACCGTCGGCATCGACCTGGGGAACAAAGACAGGGAAAGGCTCGCTCACCTTCGGCGGCTGCACGCTGAGAATTCCATCCCGCCAATGCGGGCCGAAATCGAGATGCCATGCTTCATTCGCTTCATGCGGACGGTTGACGCCGGGGATCACGGGCATCGCATATTCGCGCAGCGGCACGAGTATTCCGTCCGCAATCTTCGGGTAGCTACTGGCGGGCGGAAGAGTATTGCTGCGCACCCACGCGTCGATATTGGCAATCATCGCGCGCCAGAAATATTTAACCGGGAGCGGCGACTGCGGCTGCTGTCCGAGCAGATCGCCTTTTCCTTTTTCCGGAGGGAACGGTCCGGAAAAGTGTTGCAGGCCTGTGAAGTGATAGATGCGGACATTTTCCGAAATTGGCGCATCGTGCTTGCCATCTGCGGTGACGTGAATCAGCGCGGCGGCGCGGCCCCAATACTCATAAGAAGTGTTAGAGAAAAAAATCTTGGGCACGGCCTTGTCAGCCACGGCGCGGTCGAGCAGGCCGCCCGTTTCTCCGGAGATTGGATCTTTCTCGGGCAGATCGGTAAAGGGAAAAATGTCGGTTGGAAAGAAAACGGACGAGGTGGGCTGCGCATCGCGCGAAGGCTGGGCGAAACGATAGTTGAAGCTGCCTCGGCCCGCTCCGGCAACGTGGGCGAGAACGCCATCGAGCGCGATTCTTCCTTCTTCGTCGGCATTGAAGCCCTGATAGAGGAAATCGCGCAGAAAGCGTCCGTTCTGCGAAATGCCTTCGCCGTAGACGCGCGCCGTGGGCGTGACGGCATCGGGTGCATGCTTGGCATACGATGCAAAGTCGCGGATCGCAGCGAAGCCGCCGCCGGCCACAACTGGGTCGGCGACAACGTAAACGTATTCGTAGATCTTGCCGGGCTGAAAGCCACCGTTCAAGTGAATGTAGCGATTGCTCGGAGTGAGTTTGCCGTCAACCGTCTCAGCGAATTGCCACTCTGCGCGGGGAATGACAGTGCGCAGTGCAGCGCGAGAATCCCGCACGGTGAGCACATTCAGCGGATCGGCAGGTGCAGAAACCGGATATTCGGTTCCACCTAGGTTGCCGAGGATGAGATGACCCAGCGGAATTTCTGGCATCACTTTTGAGGGCATGAGATCGCCGCGCAGCAGGCCGGTAATGGTCTCTCCGTTTTCTCTGGCGACCGGCGCAAAGAATCGCAGCGCATCTGCGCCGTCCGCGTCCCATTGCCATCCCAGGCTCACGATGGTGAAACCATTGCGCAGTAACCATGCGTCCCCGGCATCCTTCGCCAGATCCCAGTCGCCGCCGTCGACCAGAGAAAGAATGCGCCCACGACCGCGATTGGGGACTTCCAGGAGCAGCGAACCGTTGCCCTTGTGCGCGTCCTTGGGGCGCACGGCAATGAAGTCCGCAGAGAACTCGACCTCGCTGTTTTTCAAATTTACCGCGTTGCTCAGATCGACGATTCGCAGGTTGTGCGAATTGCCAACTGGGAGGGAGAAGTAGACTCGTCCCGTGATGCGCTCGTAGGCGCCCGCGTCGCCGAAGTCCTTGCCCCCAAGGACATCCGTGCGGGTAGCAGTTTCGACGCGGACGACGCGCGCGTGGAGCGGTAACACCGTCAGCGCCACAGAAAGAAATAACGGCCATAACCTAAGTCGCAGTCGCATGCGCGGAAGGATAACATGCAAGTCGCCCCGTCTCCCTTGTAGGTGGTGTTGTACAATTCCTCCCACTCGCAAAGTCCAGACAATCTGGTCGCGATAATTCATTCGTGGGGACTGAACCATGCAGAGACTTTCCCGGACGTGCGCTGCCGTCTTCTTCTCATTAATTGTTTCCACTTGTTGCGCTGCCACTTCTTTCGGCCAACAAACCGAATCTCCCAAACCCGCAACTCCGAAGAAACAGACGGCGACGCCATCCTCCGAAAAGCCTGCGGAGAGCGCCCTCAAGCCCGAGCCGGTCGTTGAGCAAAGGTCCGCGCCGCGCGAGGCCGCTCCCGACAAAGAAAAAGAAAAAGAAGAGCATTACGACATGACCGAGGCCGTGCCGGTCGCGACCCATCACCAGATCACCGTTGACGGGAAACTGCTGAAGTACAGCGCCACCGCCGGCCGCCTCCCCATCAAGCGCGGCGATGGAAAGATAGAAGCGGAAATGTTTTATGTCGCCTACACGCTCGACGGCCAGGACAGCGCCAAACGGCCGCTGACGTTCGCCTACAATGGCGGCCCCGGTTCCGCGTCCATCTGGCTGCACATGGGAGC
>PLEA01000053.1:0-3460 GCA_003136335.1 Acidobacteriaceae bacterium
GCTCCGCAAAAATTCCATAAAGCAAGAAATCCCTTCCCAAATTGCATTGAGAATTAAGGATTTGCGCTTTTCAGGGGGCGCGTGGCATCCGGCGACACCATGCGAATCCTTCCAGCCCTTCTGCGCGTCGGTTGCATGTTTTTCGAGCTTTTCGAGGATGCTTTCCTCTTCATTATATTAGGTGCTCGCTCGAGTGTTTCTCTGCAGGCTGAAAATCTCTTTCTCCGGAAGCAGCTAGCCCTTTACTTAGAACGGGAGATGAAACCCAAGCGGGCTAACGACGCGACTCGGCTTGCTCTGGCACTTTTATCCAACCTGTTTTCTTGGAAAGAGGCTTTGGTCATCGTCAAGCCTGAAACTCTTATTCGCTGGCATAGGAAGGGTTTCCGGCTATTCTGGCGATGGAAATCGAGTGCTCCGGGCAGGCGGCGCATCCCTGCGGACTTGCGAGCGCTCATTGTCGAGATGGCCCGCAATAATCCCGTGTGGGGTGAAGAAAGGATCGCTGCTGAATTGTTGGTGAAGCTGGGAATAAGAGTCTCTCCTCGGACTGTAAGGCGTTATATGCCGAAGAGCCTAGGCCCTTGGAATGGCGTGCCTTCACAGCGGTGGATGACCTTCGTTCGGAACCATGCTCGCGCGATTCTGGCGTGCGACTTTTTCGTGAGCGTCACTGCCAGATTTCGGTTGCTCTACGTCTTGGTTATCATGGAACTGGGAAGCCGTCGTATTGCGCATTTCAATGTGACTGAACATCCCACGGCAGAATGGACAGTTCAGCAATTTCGGGAAGTGATTACGGGTGAACAGCCGCAGCAATTTCTCATTCACGATCGCGATAGCATTTACTCGGCTGATTTCGATGCAAGGCTTAAGGCGATGGGCCTGAAAATACTAAAGACTCCATTTCGGGCTCCTCAAGCAAATGCCTTCTGTGAACGACTCATTGGAACAACTCGTCGTGAATGTCTGAATTTCCTGATCCCACTCAATGAGAGACACCTGCACATGGTTCTTCAAGAGTGGGTCACGCATTACAATGAGGGGCGACCGCACTCTAGCCTCGGACCCGGAATCCCCGATCCAAAGGGCAACCAACAAGTCAAACATTGCGGACATCATGTTCCCATCGGTCATCGAGTTGTCGCCGAGCCAATTCTGGGCGGGCTGCATCACGAATATAGATTGGAGAGGAAAGCCGCTTGAATTTTTTGAGAAACGATGTTGGTGAGAAAACTCCGTGGAATGGCGTGTTGATTTCCGTCCAACCTCGGATCCGATTGAACCGTTCGTTCGACCAGGTGAGCCACGTCTATCTGGGTTATTCGTTGAGAGTTCAGGGCAATGTCGGAGGGGAAGTCCGAGAGTTTTCGGTCGGCATCGGAGCGGGTGCCCAAGGCAAGCATCAGCTCCAGGCAGGTGATGCAGTATCCGGCTATGCGTCGCCGGCTGCCGATCCTCGTCTGGAAACCGTAGAGTTTTATAAGGTCAGCAATCTGAAAGTAACCGAACGTGCTGGTGGAACGCAGATGCAGCCACCCCCATGGTTAGGTATTCCTCAACCTCTCCCTGTTTATCGAGAACGCGGTCATCGACGGCTCGATGCAGGACGATACGAGACTAAATGTACGACTTGCATTTGGGGATGCCACATGGCGGTCGAGATGATTATCGATCAGTGGAATCCGAGAGTACGGCGTTACCGAACGGAGACCTTCTGCTATGGCCCCAAGTCGTGCGCTCTCTACGAACCGGGCCCGCTGCGCAAAGTGCCCGGGCGCAAGGGAATGAGTTACACCGAGGAAGACTGGATCGACGACCAGTCCACATCACACCGAAACCGAGACGAGTAGCATACACATCACGATTGAAATCTCGAGACAGCTCGGCGCAGAATGTAAAAAGTGCGCTCACCCGAAAATGACAGTCTCGGCGCAACGGATCGAGTTTTTGCGGAGCACAGGTCGCCGATAAACATGATTGTGCACTCCTTCCAGGAGATATGAGGAAAGGGAAAGGGAATTTACTACCAGCGCGAGGAATTAGCAACAATAGCGTGAGGTACAGAAGGGATGAAACCCAACGGTTGTTCGTAAAATACCATTCGGCTAGTTTCGGGGTAAAGGTTGCGCGTAATAACCCTGACGAGTGCGTGCGATTAGGCCAGGCTTTGCGAGTTTGACTTCCAGCGAGTGGTATTCATCTCGCTGGTCGGCGGGAGGCGTATCAAAGGAGATTTCGTAGTAGGGCGCTGAATCAGTGACGCATTCTTGTAAGAGGCCCGCGATATCGTTGGAGGGGCTGAAAACAATGCCGCCGCTCTGGATAGCGAGCACCTGGAGGCTCACATCCGCAATTTCGGCCTGGCTCGGCTTGGTGACCCCTTTGAGAAAGCCCTTGTAGTACGAAGCGCTCATCGTAGACTCGTCGGCTCCCAAGGTATGCATGCTGTAGAGCTTCATACGGGCCCGAATTAGCTGAGTCGAGAAACTGACGATATCCGCGAAGACCTGCTCTTGCTGTTTCCAGCTGAGCTCCACATTTTTGTCGGTCAGCAGAGGCCAACCGGGAGAAACCCAGAGGACTACTTTGCGCCCCGGGCGCGGCGTCTCTCTCGCTATGAGTTTACGCAGCGCATTGATGGAAAGTTGCATGCGTTCGACCCCGCCGTTAAAGCCGGCTGAGCGGCCCAGTACACGGCGACCGATGTCTTCCTGCTGCAATGACGTACTGAGCCCATTGCCGTCGCTCGAGAAATCTCCTACAAGCTCGATGCCTTTATCTGTGAAGACCTCAACGGCGATGGGGTATGCAAGGTGACCTCCATCGGTGTGAAGGAACTTGTCAATCTGTATACGTTCGTATTCGACGGTCTGGAGATTAGCATTGACTGCATCCAACACGACGATGACCTCAATGGGAGCCTCTCGGCCGGTGATGGTCTGGAATGAGGTGATGGTCTGCGGGACCTTATTATCCAGAATAGTAAAGTCTTGCTGCTGCAGACCAGCAACAGGCGGCCCAGACTTCGGCGTGACATCGACGTCAAGGTAGAGCCTACGATTGCCAGCTTGAGTTCGCGGAGTGTTCTGTCGGACTGATGCCCCAAAGGTGCACAACAAGGTCACGAGAAGAACTGAGCCGAGGCGTGTATTGATGAACATGAATTGCATTCCTCCTGGCGTAGCCGAATCGCTCCCTACATACTCTAATCCGCGCGCAACTTGGTCCGCATGCGGGGATGATACCACCGAGGGTCCGCCGTCAGCGGAAATGGGAGTGAGAAGAGAGTTTTTGTAAGCTACAGCCACCACTTTGACATTGAATCGCGGACGGTGACTCCGCTGAGCTGTTGTTCCCCAAAATGAAAGCTACGTCATTGTCGCGCATTGCTGCGTTTAGCCTGTTCTTTCAATGTAAGCGGAGATCGATCAAGATCAATCACCGTCGCAGTACTATC
>PLEA01000053.1:3492-3948 GCA_003136335.1 Acidobacteriaceae bacterium
AGGAAATTGATATGCCGGCCGGAACTGTTCGCCGCCATTCCTTTATCCACCGATTTTCTCAGGGCGAGGGGAGGATTTCCTGCAGCGCCCATAACTTGGCTGGGCCCGGCGCCTTGGGAACCACCGCGCATTTCGAAGCCAGTAATAATTCGTCCGCTATAACTGTTGATAAAATCGGTGCCGTCAAAAGCTTCGACCTGCGCGTGGCCGGCATGAAGATCGTTCGATTGAATTGCAAGCCGGCGTCCAAAGACCTTGACTGCCCGTTCGACGATGTCTTGCTTTGCGCGCAAACGCGCAGGACGACCGGATTTCCCCCGCTCAAGAATTGGGAGGCCCGGGGCCGCCAGAGAAACACACTGATTGGGAAAGGAATCGGCATAGACGTGAAAAGCCTTTTCCCATGCGCCTAAATATTTAGCGGGCGTATAACCGTCACTGAGCCATTTTTTGACG
>PLEA01000149.1 GCA_003136335.1 Acidobacteriaceae bacterium
GAGGCCAACATCGCCGAATTGCTTGGCGTGCCGCGCGGCGCATCGGTGCTGCGCATTCGCCAGGTGATTTACTCATCGAAGGGAAAAGCTACGATCTACGGAGTCGGTTACTACCGCTCCGAGCGCCACACACTATTCATCCGCCGCTTTCGCTAGCTCTGATTCGGTCTGTGTAGGGCCGCCGCTGGAATCCACTCACCGTCAGTATGAACCCGTAACCAGTGCGTCTTCCGGGTAGGCCGGCATTCCAAATTCCGGAACGTCCAGCCCTTCCTCCTCAGACGCTGGCGCTACTCGCATGCTTTTCACTTTGTTCACAATTCCGAAAACTACAAAGGTCGCACCGAACGCCCAGACTGCATACAAAGTTGCTCCCATAAGCTGGCACCAGAACTGTCGCATATCGCCGTGAATCAGGCCGGTCACTCCCTGACCTGCGTGCCCCAGGTAGCTCGTCGCGCCCACTCCGTTCCATCCGGAGCCGTAAGTGCCGTCCGCAAAAATACCCACGCTGACAGCTCCCAGCCAGCCGCAAAAGCCGTGCACGGAAACGGCCCCGCAAGGGTCATCGATCTTAAGAACACGCTCATTGAACAGGACACCGCCGCAAACCAGGCAGCCGGCCAGCGCCCCGATGATCACAGATGAAGTTGGAGACACGAACGCGCAAGGAGCGGTAATCGCGACCAGACCGGCCAGCATTCCGTTACAGGCCATCGTAATGTCGGGCTTGCCAAACAGGAAATACCAGATGAGCATCGCCGCAGCCGAACCCGCGACCGCTGCGAGATTCGTGTTGACGGCCACGACTGAAATGCGAAGGTCGGTCGCTCCCAGCGTTGAACCGGGATTGAAACCCATCCAACCAAACAGCAGAATGAAAGTGCCGGTTACAACATAGACGACGTTATGAGCAGGAAAGGCACGAATTTTTCCGCCAGGGCCAAACTTCCCCAGACGCGGCCCCAGAACGATTGCCAGGGCCATCGCGCAGAATCCTCCAACCGCGTGAACTACAGTTGAACCTGCAAAGTCAACGTAGCCGTGTCCGAGGTTCATCGTTGATCCGAGTTGCGACAGCCAGCCACCGCCCCAGGTCCAGCAACCGGAAATCGGGTAAAGGATCGCGCCGATGAAGAGTTCACAGAGCAGAAACGCCCAGAAGCTAATGCGTTCACAGATGGCGCCGACGATGATGTATCCGGCGGTCTCCATGAACACGACCTCAAACAGCGTCAGGCAGTTGCTGCCGCTGTCATAGGCCGGGCCGACGAGAAAAAAACCTTTTCCACCGACGAACCCCCATTGGCCGCTGCCAATCAAGAAATGATTCAGAGTGGGGACGCCGCCCAGGTTGGTGGGCGCGGCATTGATTGCGACCGCTCCAAACTGGAATGCATATCCGACGGCGTAGTAGGCAAGGAAGGCGAAGACATAAGCCGCGAAGTTCAGCATCATCAGGTGCGCGGCATTTTTCTTTCGAACCAGCCCGCATGTCAGCAGGGCAAACCCCGCCTGCATGAACAGAACGAGATAGCCCGTGTTCAACGTCCATGCGAAATTGGTTCCCACGCGGGTGTGTCCCACGCTGTCGGCGAGCTTTACGGCCAAAGGTTCCTTGGCTGCTTGCGCCTGGTAATCGTCGAACGCTTTTTTGTTTTGGACGTAGTCCGGAGCCGTCTTATCGGTAGGCTCGGGAACGACAAAGGGATTGCCGGCGGCGTCGACGGCGGACGTCCGATCCCCGGTCGCGGTGCCGGCTGGATCCGGCTTGGGCCCCTCATCGGCAAAACTGAAGCCGGAGAAAACCCCTAACACGCCGGCCAGCACAACGATCACGGCCCCGGCAGCCAGCAAGGATCGGCGCAGAGACCTCCCTGCTCGTTTTGTCATCTTTGAGTGCTCCTGTTTATGAGTCGTGAGCCATTTTCAGTGACAGCGAGTGCGGACCAATCTCCATGGAAAATAGAAACGCTATCGCCAGTTGGCGGCCCAAGCGTTGGCTCTGCAAAACAGAACATCTTTCGGAACCGGGACGCGAATCTCGCAGAGACGTAGCTTGTTACGTCTCTTTCACCATAGTCCCAAACGCGGCAAGCAGAAACGTTGCAAGCAATGTCTCTACGAACGCCTCGGCGCCGCCCCAATGATCCACAAAGCGCTGCGAACTGGATCAATCCGCCGACGATAAATGCGGTCAAAGGCCCAGTCCAATACAAATTTCTTATAGCAACCATCAGAAAAGTCCCGCCCGGCTCCGTGAGAATACCAGCTATCACGCGGGTAGACAGTCGCGGTGGACATCGGTTGCACCGAATCATCTGTTCGATTCGCGTGCGAGGGCGCATTTGTGCGTCCCATCGCTTTCAGGAGGGATGGCATCGCAAGCGGCTCGATTCGCTCCCGACACCAACGGCTGAAGGCCGCTGTTCGCGGACTTACGTATGGAAGGCCTCAGATTCTACGCAAGGCTCGTGAAGCGAGCGGGCTCGCCATCGTCACCGAGGCGATGAGCAAAAGATGTCTGGCTGACCCCCTGGTCCTCCTGTGTCCTCTGTGGCTAAGGCCTTTGACTACCAGGATCCTAAACGCGACCCCGGAACCGGATGATGTGGCGGCGGTCGCGCTTCGAAGGCCGGCCTTCTGGCAAAGTTTCAAATTGGCGCATCGCTTTCCGTTCAGCTGCCACTTTCTCGCGCAGTTCCCGGCTCTCGGCAGTCTCGCGGTAGATCGTCTGCGCCACCGAAGCAGGACCGCGCACCTCGCTGAGAAGCAGAACTTCGATCTGAAAATCGCCGCCGTCATTGCTCACGCGCAACCGGTCTCCGACCCGGACTTCGCGTGCTGCCTTTGCAGGTTGCCCGTTGGATTGAATCCTGCCGAGTTCGCATGCCCGTTTTGCCAATGGCCGCGTCTTGAAAAATCTCGCCGCCCAAAGCCAAGTGTCTATCCGCACGCCAGTCATAGATCCATTTTCCTACCAGAGCGGGGATTCCGGCGCACCGGTCCGTACGGCACAAAGCCCGCATGGCGGCAATCCGGTGAATCGTGCGAACCGCTCAGAAGTGAAAGATCAAGTCACTCGCCACAGTAAGCTGATTCTGGCGTCGACCGTAGTCGTAAGCCTTCATATCCCAGGCACGTTCGAATCGCAGTTCCGGACGGATCTGCACCGTGGTGCCCATCCAATGACACCACATGATCGTGTTCTCGGAGTATCGCGTCGCGTATCCGGTGCGCTGGCCTTTTTTGTCATCGAGAAAGTCGCTGCGAAACGATAGGAAGTCATGCGCTGAGAGTTCCTTCTGCAGAAAGTTAACCACGGCATATTCCGGCGCCGTGCAACGCTGTTCTCCCGGCAGGCAGTACGCCGCGTTGGTGCCGATCTCCGGCTGAACCTTGCCTCCCAGAGCAGGCACGT
>PLEA01000511.1 GCA_003136335.1 Acidobacteriaceae bacterium
GGAACCTCAAAAGACGGCGGAGCTTTCACGAGTTCGTCAGGATCGGTAACTCCCATGACTTTTAATGCGGCTTGCGCGGACACCAGGTCGCCACTGGCCTGCACCTCGATCGACTGCGCCTGTTCCACGTTTTGTTCGGCAATCGCGTGATGCTGGTACAGGTCTTGGGCTCGCGCGTATGCTTTCTGTGCGAGGGCGTAAGCCTCCTTAGCCTTTAAATAATTGGTACGGAGCTGCGAGTAATCAGGGCTGGCCACGTACAGCATGGGCTCGCCTCGAGTCACTTTCTGACCAGGAACCACCACTACCCTGCTGACCGGTCCGCTCACCTGCGTGATGACCGGCGTCGTGCGAAAGCTGTTGTAGGCCACGGCCCCTGTCAATCGGAGCGACCGCGTCAGTGAGGTGGGCTGAACGGTCAGTACCTGGACATGCGGCATCTGCTCCTGCGGAATGGTAAATAGTTCGGGGGTGTTTGAGTTGTTTGAGCCGCCAGCGTCAGCTGCGGCCTTCGATCCCGAGTCGTGGCAACCGGCGAGCACCAGTATGATCCCCGATACCGCGGAAAACATCGCCCACCGTTCAAAAAGATGCTTGCGCATGCTCATGGCAGGTTCCTCGTCCCTACCGCTTCCTTCAGTTGTTCCAGAGCGGTCATATAAGAGGCCAGAGCCTGGCGGTAGGCCAGCTGAACGGAGCGGTAACTGCGCTCGGCGTCGAGAAAATCCAACAGGCTGGCGGCACCGCGTTTATACGCATACTCGCTGATGTCGCGCGAATCCTGTGCCTCCTTGAGATAGCCAGACGTGTAGAGCTGCACCACTTCGTCGTTGCTCCTGACCGCCTCATAGGCATTGGCAACATCGGATAGAACCGTATCGCTCGCTGCTTGCTGCTGTTCTTGTGCCTGCGTGAGCGCATAACCGGTACGCGCGATCTCTCCTTGATTACGGTTGAAGATTGGCAACTCAAAATTCACAAAGATCGAAGCAGTGTTTTCACCAGAAACATGCGTAAAGTCGTATGTGCCATTTACATCCACCTTGGCGTTCGCTTTTGCCAGAAGAATTTGGCTCTGTGCCGCGGTTGTGCCCAATTCCGCGGCACGGAAGTCGGGGCGTTCGCCCAGCGCCTTCGTCTGCAAATCTTCCAGTTTCGCCTGGAGCGGCTGATACGCCAGATCGCCAATCACGTCAAAATCAGCCGGGATCGCGTTGTAGCCCAAGAACTCACGCAGGCCGACAAGCGCTTGCACCTTCGCCAGGCGGGCAGAGGATACGTCGGTCTGAAACTGCAGAAGCTGCAGCTTGATTTTAAGATAGTCGCCTTCCCCGATGTAGCCCGCCTTGAGTTGTGTCTCGGCGATATCCACCGTCTGCTGGAAGCCCTTTAGGTCTTGAAGAGCGAACTGAAGGGTGGATTCCGCCAGTAACACGCCGACGAACTGCTGGCCTACGTTGAAAGCCAGGGTTCGTTCGGCGTCGGTGACCTGGGCACGGGTGACGGCGGTTTGATCGCGAGCGGCTTGCACGCGCCGCTGCCGCTTGTGACCACGTTCGAACAGGTAGCCGATTCCAATATCGAACTGCTGCGTTTCGTCCAGATTTTCCCCAGAGAAATCTTGCGGACTGAAAAATGGGACGAACTGGGTGTCAGCCCCAAGAGTCGGATTGGGGCGCAGGTTCGCGGTAATCTCCTGCGCCTGGTTCTGGAAGATGAGAGTTCGCGTGGCTCTAATCGAATGGTTGTGCGCCAGCGCCAGATCGATGGCCTGGTCCAGACTGATCAGCGTAGTATTTTGCGCATCGCCTGCCCCGGCGAGCAACAAGATACACATCGCGGCCGGAACGAGTATTCGAAAGAACCTGGAGCGCATAAGGTTTGAGATTCACAGCGCACTGACTGTGGCGCGATAGATCCCGAACGGAGGCTCGAACCTAACGAGCACTTGGCCAAGCTCCGTCGTCCGTATCATCCTCCTAATCAGACTGCGACTCAGGCACAATGGATGTATTGTAATTCACCATATTCACGATTCGGGCTGCGAGGGGCTTGGTCGACGCTGTGCGCTTAACTGAATGCGCTTCTCCACTCGCAGCACGGCAATTCAATCTGCCGCTTCCATCTCTTCTGCGATCGCGAGCATCTTGGTGACGCTGTTCCAGTTCCGGGCAGTGCCCGTGGTCTTCAGCAGTTTCTCGACGGAGGACCAGGGCAGCTTGGACCTGCCGACCCCGTTGGGGAAGTAGATATAGAGTTCGCGACCCCTTAAATGGATCTCCTCGGGATGGGTCTTGAGGTTCAGCAGCGTGGCGTGTGCCTCCGGTCCGGGTTCGGCAGCGAGGAAGGTTACCAGTGTCTTGCTGGGCTCCAGATCGCGGCCGGCGAATGGGCTGGCGGCAATGGCTTCTCTCAACTCGCTGGTGGTGCGGAGGAGGACTTCGGGACGACAGCCGAACTCGCGCTCGATCGCATTCTGGATTTTCTTGGCCAGTGCGGCGGAGTTTTTCTCCTTTGTCCGGAAGATGACGTTGCCGCTCTGCACGTAGGTGCGCGGGTTTTCGAATTTGAGCGATTCGTACAGGACGCGTAGGGCCTCCATGTTGATTTTGTTGTGACCGCCAAGGTTGACGCCGCGGAGCATGGAGATCAGTACGGGCATGGCGCAGGCAGTATAGCTTCTGAGGGGGCGGAAGGCACATCGGCCTTTCCCAGACCCGCCGGGTGGGATTTTGGATGCCGATTGCCGTGCTGGATGGCCTACCGAGTTAGTGGAACCAAGAGAATCACTTTGACTTGGACGCTCTGGACCCGGAGAATCAGTAAAAGACCGGACCGCGTCCTTCGTCCAGCGCCGTTGTTTCGTTTGAATGGATCTTTTCAGGTTGTTCTTTCCAAGTCGTACCGCTCACGACTAAGGGCTCCGAGCCCAGGGAGAAGTGCTATGTCGGGACAAGTTGTTTTGTATTTCGAGGATCAGGCAGATGCATTGCGTTTCGCGCTGGCCGCCGGTTCGGTGATGGCAGGGGATGGCGCCAAGTTCACGAACGATCTGGTGCAGGAAACGGCGCGAGTCACCCGCATCCGGCTGGATGCGGTGAATGCGGGCAACTCGAAGAAGCCGAATCCAGTGCGCGTATCGTGAGTTTGCAGGCTGATTGAGCGCGCTGGCGCCGGCACGACTGGCTGCGCCCGCCCGGACGGCCAAGAGCCTGCCCTGAGCGCAGTCGAAGGGCGGCTGTTCCTACGTGAGCGCTTCTACGCCGTTCCGGCGTTGGTGAGGGCTTCCAATGCGTCGGAGAGTGTGGGGAACATGAGGAAGATCGGCTCGACCCGAGTGATTTCGAAGACCTTCAGCACACGTTTGTTCACACCGGTAAGAGCCATGCGGCGCCCGGCCTTGGCACAGGAAGTACACGCGCTGACCAGCGATCCCAGCCCCGAAGAATCCAGATAAGGGACACCGGTGAAATCCAGAATCATAGTAGGAGCGTCTTCCCGCCGCACTGCGTTCAGAAAGGGAGACACGTTCTCCATGGTCAACGGCCCGCGTAGGCTCAGCACTCCTCGGTCGAGACGCTCGATCTCCAGGGGTTCCGATGCCATGGCAGAGCGATTCTAGGCTAGAGGGCAAGCCGGGTTCAAGTTCACCTGTTCCGTCATCAGGAACTATCCCGTGCGCCGGGTCGACAGCAGGTTCAGAATTTCGCGCAGGCCCTGGCGGATGTGCTGGATCTCTGGCGCGGAGTGGGATGGGAAGGGAATCGCGGCCTGCGTTTTATCTGATTTCGTTTCCGCGCGCAGTTGCTGGCGG
>PLEA01000280.1:0-355 GCA_003136335.1 Acidobacteriaceae bacterium
CAGGCCGAGAGTAACCAGGTGGGCAATCGGGCCCGGATCGCCATGATGAGTCCAGTCGAAACGCTGTCCGGCCAATGAGTTACAAGCGGGAAAAGTTTTCCAATACCACGGGGCCGGGCCGACAGTTTTCGAGAGGATCTCGCGCGCGCGGGAGGCGTTGACTCCGGACATCAACCGGCCGCCGGCACGCCGGGTCCCTTTACGTGCGTGCGAACGAATTGAACGATGTCGTCCATGGCCGTGCCCGGCTGAAAAATTGCTGCCACGCCTATCTTCTTCAGCCCCTCGATATCCTGGTTTGGGATGATGCCGCCAACCACTACGATCACGTCGTCCATCTTGTTCTGCTTGAGCA
>PLEA01000280.1:426-2889 GCA_003136335.1 Acidobacteriaceae bacterium
ATCGCCAACCATTTAACCACAGAGGGCGCAGGGGTTCACAGAGGCAACGCAGCGATTGTCTCTTAGATGGTTTTGATGTCCAAACTTCGCCACATATACCAGCAAGCCACACTACGATACGGAGCCCAGGCTTTCGCAATTTTTTCCATATCTTTGGGCTTCGGCAGTTTACGCTTCTTGTAGTGTTTCCTCATCGCCACTTGTACGCCATAATCGCCCGTGGGCAGCACATTCGGACGCCGCAAAGAAAACATCAGGAACATGTGCGCGGTCCATACTCCGACGCCTTTCACTTGCGTGAGATGCTGGATGACGTCTTCATCCGTTAGTTCGTGCAGTCGAGAAAAGTCGAGCAGCCCAGCCGCCGTCTTCGCCGCCAGATCTTTCAGGTATGCCGACTTCTGCTTGGACAGCCCGACGCTCCGCAGTTGCTCATCATTCAACTTGAGAATTCCTTCTGGAGTAAGCGGCTCCCCCGCGAGCGCGGCAAAGCGCTTGAAAATCGTTACCGCCGCTTTGCCATTCAATTGCTGGTAGACAATTGCCTCGGCCACACTAGAAAACTCCGGCAGCCCAAACTCCATGCGGCACGGCCCCACGCGTTCAATAATGGCGCGAAGCACCGGATCACACTTCTTAAGATGGTTGACGGCCCTTCGCATGACCTATACATTTACCACAAAAATATCGACGGGCGAACAAAAACCGAAAAACAATCCGCTCGCCGCTACTGCGCTCTTTTTACCGCAATTCCCGTCACTTCATATCTTCCGCCGCGCAGCAAGCTGGCTGCCCCCACGAACGCCCGTGCCGGATAATCGCTGTGGAAGTAGGTTTTGTACACGCCGTTGAAAGTGTCATACAGCTTCAAGTCCGTACAGAAAACCTGCACCGACACCACGTCTTCCATGGACAACCCGGCCAATTCGACCGTCTGTTTGATCCCGTCCATCACCAAGCGGGCCTCGTCCTCGGCGCTCGCGGGCGGCATACCAGTCTTGGCGTCCAAGCCAATGTGGCCTGCGATATAGAGAGTATTGCCCACCAGAACGCCATCGCTGAACGGCAAAGTCTTCATGTCGCTGGCTCGCGGTTTTACGATGTACTTACGATCCGCCGCCCCTGCTGCAACACAAAATACAAGAAACAAAACGGCCACAAAAATCCTAGGTACTTTCATTGGTTTCTCCTGACGAATGGATCAAAGATTGGACTCGCAGAGTACCACCATCAACGGTAATCAGCCAACAATAGACCGAGGACCCCGCCTCCCAGCACCACCCACGCCGGACTTACTTTCCACCGCAGCAGCACTGCCAGCGATACTAGCGCGATCCCCCAAGCCTCCCATCCCCGCAAAGCATCAGACGCTAATCGCCCGCAAATGATGTCGGACGTTCCCACGAAACGCGAGGTAAAAGCCGCATGCGGGAAGCCGATTCGCGCGAACCGTTCCACACCCATCTTCGGATCGAGGTACTTGACGATGCCTTGAGTGAGAAAAATCAGTCCTACTGCAGTGCGGACGAAAATTGTACCCCTGAAACCGTGGAGTTCTCACGAAGAATCATTCAGATCACCCGCGTCGCATGCGATTCACGCGGCTTGGTGCTCGCCTCGCCGGAAGTTCTCGATCAGATGTTCGGACGTGCGCAACGAGAACGCCAGAATGCTGATGGTGGTGGTTTTGTCGGTGCAATTCAGAAACACGCTGGCATCGCACACATATAGGTTCGGAACATCGTGAGTCTGCCCAAAGCGATTGGTCACAAAATGCTTCGGATCATTGCCCATGCGGCACGTGCCGGTTTCATGCAGGCTCCAGCCCGGAATTTCCGGGTCGTCCCCCGAACCCTCGAGCACCCCGCCCGCCGCGCGCAGCACTTCCGCGCACACCTGCTTGGAGTGCTCCCACATTTTCAGCACATTTTCGTCCCACTCGAAGTGCATGCGTGCCACAGGAATCCCGTACGGATCTTTGACCTCGGGATCAAGATCCATGAAATTCGTATCCGAGCGCAGCGAAGGTGCTTGAATTCCGAAGCTCACCGGCGCAGGATACCGCCGCTTGATCTCCCGCTTGAACGACGATCCGAAACCGTCGAGGTCGTTGGCAAACCATGGAAACTCGGTGCACCCGCCGTCCGGATAAACCGAATATCCGCGAATGAATTTCTCCTCGTGCGGATCTTTCAAATTCTGCCAGCGCGGCATCCACGCAATCGTGCTGTCGGCCACGTGGTCAGGGAAACTGGGTTGTCCCACCAATTGCGGCAGATATCCCCGCGCCGACTCGCCATAGAGATGATCGCAAAGATTGCGACCTAACTGCCCGCTGGAATTTGCAATTCCGCTCGGCCACTGCCGCGATTTCGAATTTAGCATAATGCGCGCCGACTCGATGCACGACGCCCCAACGACCACGGCGCGCCCGTACACCTCGACTTCCTGTTTCGTCTTGCG
>PLEA01000639.1 GCA_003136335.1 Acidobacteriaceae bacterium
GAGAAGAACTGCCGGCGCTGAAGCTCGCCGAAGATACTTTCGAGGTAATCCGCAAAGGATTTGCGAGATTAGAGCGTTGACTCTGGCGTTTCTGCGATCCCGTCATCTTCCCATTCCGCATCATAGGAATGGCACCTCCACGCCTACGGTGAAACGGAATCGGCACACTCAGGACAGGGCTGATAAAAGCTGCAGGAGCCAGTTCCTGAAAATTCACAAGGATTGCATAAAAGTAAATAACAAACGGCCCGCAGGTTTGTTGAACCTGCGGGCCGTCCGGTGGACTGTTTGGGATTGACCAAGAGGTGGTCACTCTACGTGGCCTCTACGGCAACTCCGGGATTCCTGACCGACCTGCGTCAGGCGGATCCAATCCTTATTCACCGGTCGTGTGCGGGCTGTAGCTCCTGGCGCGCCGTGCATTCGTGCTTGCACCCGAAGCCCCGCTTAGAGCAACCCGCTCTAAGTCTCAGCCACCTCACCTGGTCTTTGAACATCCCAACTACTGCCATCTGAACTTATCATCCGACCACCTCCTTTCCGGTGTTGCTTCGAACTTAACGCTGCATAGTATTTGTTGTCAATACCGCAAGGGTGACTTTTGTGGGGATCCCAAACTCGATTACGGAGCCGGCCTTCGATTCACAAAGTGACAGCCACGGCCACTGAAATTAGGGTCTTACGACCCCACAATCGGCGACACTTTTCAGAATTAGTTTCGCAACTGAGCAATTTTGAACAGACCGCAAAGAAGTGACGACTATATATTCACTCTGAAGAGACGGAAGGAACATGCGCTCCCCTGTCCCCCGTCTCTACTGGCCGGCCAAGGGAATCTGTGCGCTAGTTTCTCCCCCGGGCGCGCAATGGTGCCCAACAATGCCACGAATTCCCTTGGCGGAAGACCTAGCAAGGGAAGGAAAAATATGAGATCGCGCGCCGTTCGTCTGTTTGCTCTCTCGCTCTCACTACTGCCGCTGCTGGCACTCAGTGCTTATGCCAACTCGGTCAATCTGGGCACTGCCGGCAGTTATGCAGTGCTGGCTGGCTCGGCTGTGACCAATACTCTCGCAACCACCCTCAGCGGAGACCTAGGGTTATCTCCAGGTACGGCATACTCCGGCGGGGGAACGGTTACCTTCGCGAGTGGAACGTCCAATATAAATAACGCGGCCGCGCTTCAGGCCCAGAGTGATCTAACCACCGGGTACCTCCAGGCAAAGAATTTAGCGTCCACTGGCAACTTGACTGGTAAGGACTTGGGCGGGATGACCATCATGACAGGCGGCGTTTACTCTTTTACCAGTTCTGCCGATTTGGCAAAGGGGATGACGCTGACCCTCGAGGGTACGCCCGGTACACTGTTCGTTTTTCAGGTAGGCACTGCGCTCACGACTGGAAGCGGCTCGTCGGTTATTTTCATCAATAGTCTGACGGATAAGCCGTCGACTGACCCGAACATATTTTGGCAGATTGGCACCTCCGCGACTCTCGGTACAAGCACCTCGTTCGAAGGAAACATTCTCGCGCTCACCAGCATCACCCTGGATACCAGCGCAAGTATCACTTGCGGGAGTGCCTTGGCACAAAATGGTGCCGTGACGCTGCAGGGTAATACCATCAGCAATTGCGGAAGCGGGACGACGACTGTTCCAGAACCCGGCACTATGGGCTTGATGGGAACGGGGCTGGCACTTCTGACCGGCGCAGCCCGCCGGAGACTGCGCATCTAGCGGCTGATCTTAAGGCAGCCCGAAGGCATACACCGCGCTCCCCGCGGCGATTGCCACATACTCTTTCCCGTCGACGGCGAATGCCATGGGCGCGGCATAGACCGCACCGCCCATCTGGAAATGCCACACAGCTTTGCCCAACGCCGCGTCGAAGGCGATGAAATTCCCTTCCGCGTCGCCAGTGAACACCAGGCCGCCAGCCGTCGAAAGCACTCCCGACCAAGTCGGCGAAGCGTGCTCGAACTTCCACTTCACCTGCCCGGTCGTGGGATCGATCGCCTTCAGGAACCCGCGATAAGGTTTAGCTTCTTCCGACGGAAAATACGCGCTGCCATAATACGCATGGCCGGCCTCATAAGGTTGCGGAGCCGTGCTGAAAATGTCGCACTGATCGCGCGCCGTGACATAGAACAGTGCGGTCTGCGGATCGTAGGTCGGAGCCATGAAGTTCGTCGTCCCCAGCGCCCCCGGGCAAACCGTACGCCCTTCGAGCGTTGGCGACGATTGGTTGTTCGCCACGGGACGCCCCTCAGCGTCTTTCGTGTCGCTCCACGTAATCTTGCCGTATGCCGTTGCCGAGATGAGTTTGCCGCTGGTGCGATCGATCACATAAAAAAATCCATTGCGATCCGCCTGCGCGATCAGATGCTTGCCGCCGGCGTCGATCATCACTGGAACCTGGGTCGCGTCCCAGTCGTGCTCGTCGTGCTTGGTGAACTGGAAATACCAATTCATCTTGCCCGTGTCGGCATTCAAAGCCAGCAGAGAATTGCTGTAGAGGTTGTCGCCCGCGCGCCCCTCGCCACGATTCGACGGCGCGGGATTCCCCGTCGGCCAGAAAATCTGATTCGTGACGGGGTCGTACGTTCCTGTGTTCCAGGCCGGCGCCCCGCCCGTCTTCCACGAATCGCCTTCCCAACTTTCATGCCCGGGCTCGTCCGGCCCCGGAACTGTATAGAACCGCCACTTGCGCTCGCCCGTCGCCGCGTCGTAAGCGTCAATGAACCCGCGCACTCCATACTCCCCGCCGGAAATGCCGATGACGACCAGATCCTTCACCGCCAGCGGCGCCACCGTGAAGCTGTGCCCGGTGCGATAGTCCGCCGCGACCACGTCCCACACCACATTTCCGGTCTTGGCGTCGAGCGCGATCACGTGCGCATCCAGAGTCCCCAAAAAAACTTTGTCGCCCAAAATCGCCAGCCCGCGATTCACTCGCCCACAGCACGGACGAATGTCCCCCGGCAGTTGCCGCTGGTACATCCAGATGGGCCGCCCGGTGCGCGCATCGAGTGCGAACGCGCGGTCATCTTGCGCGGTCGCATAAAGAATTCCATCTACCACCAGCGGCGAAGTCTCGAGCTTGCCGGTCGCTCCGGTCTGATACACCCATTTTGCAACCAGGCTGTGCACATTTGTCCGATTGATCTGATCGAGCGCGCTGAAGCGCTTCCCGGAGTAATCGCCGGAATAAGTCATCCAGTTCTGCGGTTCCTTCGCAGAATTCACCAGCCGTTCGAACGTGACCTGCCCGCCAACCGGCGATGCGAAGAGCAGGCAAGCCAGGCAAATCGCCAGGAGACTAACGAGATTCCTCGGCGCCCTCCTCGGTACTCCTCCGTGTCCTCGGCGGTAAAAGCTTTTTCTGGTCCGCTCTCCAGTCTGAATCTTACCCGCACCCCGCCCCGTCATTTCGCCCCCACGCTGGTCAAGTAGGCCACAATGTCCTCAAGATCTTTGTCGCTCAAAAGGTCGGCACCGTACACCGGCATCGCCGACTGCCGGCTTTTCTGAAACGACCGCAGCTTATCTTTCTGGAGCAGATGAATCTGCTCGCTGGTGTCCATGATTTGCACGCTGAAGCTGTCTTCATTCAGCGTCACGCCTTTAATCTCCTTTCCTTCAGCCGTCACCACGGTGACGCTCTCGTATTCCTGCGGAAATTCCTTCGTCGCCTCGGTCAGTCCCCAAGCCAGCCTCCGGCTGGGATTGCGCACGGAATCAATGATCGCTTCCCGCGTTCGCGACCCACCCACACCCGTTAACTCCGGTCCGACTCTTCCGCCCTTGCCCTCAATCATGTGGCACAACGAGCAGTTCGCATCGCCGTAAAACAGATCCTTGCCATGGCTGGCATTGCCCACCGCCTTAGCCGGAGCCTTCACTTCCTGGCTCCGAATGTAGGCGATGATCTGCCAAATCTCCTTATCGGTCATACCGACCCCTTGCCCGTTAGTCCCGTTGGCCGGCATCGCCGTCCCGGGAATGCCATTGCTGATGACCTGAAACATCTCCGCGTCGGAGTGCGTGTGCTTTTTCACCGCCCGCGTCAAATCGGGTCCGCGCCCTCCGCCGTGCGCGCCCAGTCCGTGACACAACGCGCAGTTAATGCGGAACTGATACTCCCCCGCCTTTGCCGCCTTGGCGTCGCCAGCCAAAGGATTGCGGTCATCCGCGGCGTGAGCCGCGATTCCCAGGAGCACCAACCCGACGAACCCCATGCACCATCGTCTGAACATGAACTCACCTTCGCGGAATGTGCCGCATTCTACGCCATTGAGTCGTCACTGCAGCTTTGTAAATCGCGGGCGCAGGAGAAAGAGTCACTAAGTTCCCCGCCCGTACATGACCGGCGGGCATCTGCCACCTGCACCTTTGGCTCTCTACACTGAAATCCTCGCCTCAAGATCTCGATATTACTGAGGTGAACGGGTATTTTCCCTAGGTCGCCAAGTCATTGATTCATCAGCCTTTCCAGCGAAAGGCATCGAGCTGGGGAAGGCCCAGATGAGCCAGCACGCGATTGGCAAATTCGCGAGCCATTTCATCTAAGGATGCAGCACCGTAATAGAAGGCCGGAATCAGCGGGAAGACGGTAGCTCCGGCGTCGGCGGCCCGGTACATGTTGCGGATGTGGATTTTATTGAG
>PLEA01000626.1 GCA_003136335.1 Acidobacteriaceae bacterium
GCGGGAACGAGCGACTTCCATCAGGAGTGGGCCATGCCGCCGGCCGCTGGGCTCGATCTCAACGGCATGGTAGAAGCCGGCAAGACCGGCAAGTTGAAGGCTCTCTACGTGGTCGGCTCGAATCCGGTGGGACGACTGAACATTGATCCGTTCGTGTTCTCGCAGAGCTTTGTCCTCGTGCAAGATATGTTCCTGACCGAAACCGCAGTCATGGCAGACGTGGTGCTGCCCGCGGCCAACGCCTACGANNGAAATGATTGTCCGCATCGCCGATGCCATGGGTTTTGATGTTCGCAAGCTGGTTCCATTCGGCGGTGGAACGCGCGCGGATATGGGACAGTCGCGCGGGGCCCAGTCTGGGGAGGCCGACCGTCACGCCGTTTGGCTTGAGATGCAAGGGCTGGAGCCGAAATTAAGTCCGCTTGATCCGATGGCGATTCTCGACGAAATCCAGAGACTGGTTCCCGGCTATGACATCTCCCGCATAAATCTTCTGGCGGGAAACAGCGAGCACACGTCGCTTACTAAGAGCGGGCCGGCTGCAGCACACAAGCCGGAATCGATTTCCCCCGCTAACAACGGGCTGTTCACTTCCGGCACGTTGGGACGATACTCACGCACGTTGAAGTCAGTGATGGAGAGTCACGAAGTTAAGCCCGCCGAAGTCGCGGCAGACTGATCTCGAAACGGCTGTCCTGAGCAAGAGAGGAAGCAAGGCGTGGCGTTACCAATCTGGCTGTTCATTCTCGTGTCGGTGATGAAGTCGGCGATCGTTTTGGGTGTGCTGCTCACCGCGGTCGCGTACACCGTCTGGCTTGAGCGCAAGGTGGTAGGCCACATGCAGAATCGCTGGGGACCCACGCGGGTCGGGCCCTTTGGCTTGCTGCAGCCCGCAGCGGATGGAATCAAATTTTTGTTCAAGGAAGACCTGACTCCGCCACACGTTTACAAGCCGCTGTTCATCGCGGCGCCGTTGATCTCCGTCATTTTCGCGCTTACGTCGATCGCGGTGATTCCGTTTGGCAACTCGGTCACCATTGGCGGATACAGCATTCCGCTTCAGATCACGGATGTGAACACCGGGCTGCTGCTGATTCTTGGCGTCACGTCGATCGGAGTCTACGGCGTCGCGCTCGCGGGTTGGTCGTCGAATAACAAATATTCCCTGCTCGGCGGGTTGCGCGCCAGTGCGCAGATGGTAAGCTACGAGATTTCTTTGGGTCTCTCTCTAGTTGGCGTGCTGATTATGTCGGGCAGCTTCAGTCTGCGAGACATTGTAAACTCGCAGGCCGGACATTTCTGGGGATTTATTCCGCGCTGGAATATTTTTCACGGGCAGTTCATCGGGTTCTTCTGCTACCTGATGGCAGCTTACGCGGAGACAAACCGCATCCCGTTTGATCTGCCGGAAGCGGAAACCGAGCTCGTCGCTGGCTATCACACCGAGTACAGCGCCATGAAGTTTGCCATGTTCTTCATGGCGGAATACGCCAACATGATCACGGTCTGCTGCATGGCGACGCTGCTGTTTCTGGGCGGCTGGCACCCGTTGTGGCCTGAGGCATACGGCTCGAATTTCGCAGCGCCGCTGATTTTCTTTGTGGCCGGCGCCCTCTGCTTCTATCACGGGCTCAACCCGGCGCGTCCGCTGGACCGGTACACGCTCCCGGTATTCGGCGGCGTGTTCTTCGGGATCGCGGGAATCTTTCTCGTGCCGTTTCTGGTTCCCGTTATCATGCCGCTCTTCTGGTTTCTTGCCAAGTGCGGTTTCCTGCTGTTTGTTTTCATTTGGATTCGCGCCACGCTTCCCCGTTTCCGGAATGACCAGTTGATGGCCTTCGCATGGAAGGGCTTGTTCCCCGTGGCGCTGTTGAATCTCCTGATCACCGGGTTTCTCGTGGCACTGACGTCCTGAGATGGATATATACCTTGAGAGGGACATATAAGAGATGAACCTGTTCTTCTTTCTCGTGTTCGCGGCGATCGCGCTGGTGTCCGCCGTGAATGTGGTGCTCCAGCGGCATCCGATCGCAAGCGCGTTGTCACTGATCGGCGTGATGGGTTCGATTGCGGTCCTCTACCTGCTCCTCGGCGCCGAGTTTATCGCCATGGTGCAAATCATCGTCTATGCGGGAGCGGTCATGGTACTGTTCATCTTCGTCATCATGCTTCTCAATGCCGGGGCCGAAAGCCGCAGCGGAAGATGGTGGACGGCCCAAGTGCTCGGAGTTCCCGCACTCCTCGCCCTCGTCGGCTTGATCGGTTTCTTCGTTCAACGTGGTTTCTCCGGCGCGGGCTCCGTCAAGTTTGGTGATTTCACCGGTGGCTCCGCACAGGGTATCGGCTATGCGCTTTTTACCGATTACCTGCTGCCGTTCGAAGTGACTTCCGTCCTGATTTTAGTAGCCATCCTCGGTGCGATCGTCCTTGCTCGAAAGGAAATGGATTAAATGCCCGATTCCCTGCAGGCGCTCAACAACGGCGTCCCCATCTCGTGGTACCTCATTCTGAGCGCTATATTGTTCGCGCTCGGCGCCACGGGCTTCCTGTTCCGGCGCAACATCATCACG
>PLEA01000690.1 GCA_003136335.1 Acidobacteriaceae bacterium
TGGCAGATTTTTCGTCACGCCGAAGAGAACGATCCGCAGCACACTAATTTTATGGTGGCCGGTCCCTGGTTTCACGGGCAGTGGTCGGGGGGCAAGGGTGACACCATCGGCATCATTCCCTTCGCAGGACATGAGACTGCCCGCGAATTTCGCGAGAATATTGAAGCGCCATTCTTCCGTTATTACCTGCACGGCCAGGGCGAGAAGCCAGCGTGGCAGGCCAGCACGTTTCAGAGTGGATCAAATACCTGGCGCACCTACGCAGTGAGGCCACCGAAGGAAGCGAAGCCGACAAAGCTCTATCTGCACGCGGATGGAAGCCTTTCGTTCACTGCGCCGGACGCGGCCAAGATCGGGCAAGCTTATCGTGAGTACGTTTCCGATCCCGCGAATCCTGTGCCGTACCGCCAGCGTCCCATCTCGCCCACGTATCCGGCAGGCGACTGGCGCACCTGGGAAGTGGCTGACCAGCGCTTCGTCGATCATCGGCCCGATGTGCTCTCATTTCTCAGCGAACCACTCGACCACGACCTTACGGTTACCGGTCCGCTGGCGGCGAATCTTTTCGCGTCGACTTCGGGCACCGACAGCGATTTTGTGGCGAAGCTGATTGATGTATATCCGCAGGACACGCAGAAGAATGCCTGGTCTCCCGAAGAAGGCCCGAAGCCCGGGCAGTACGCCCAGTCTCTAAATGGCTACGAACTACCGGTAGCAATGGAAGTGCGCCGGGGCCGCTATCTCGCGAGCTACGAGAAACCGTCTCCACTGACGGCGAACAAGCCGACGGAGTGGAACATCCCTCTGCGCGATCACGATCACGTTTTTCTAAAGGGACACCGCATTATGGTGCAAGTGCAATCGACTTGGTTCCCGGTGATCGACCGCAATCCGCAGAAGTTTGTGCCCAGCATCTACAAGGCCGCTGCGTCTGATTTCGTTCCCGCGACGCAGCGCATCTATTGCTCGTCCGATCTGCCTTCGCATCTGGTTCTTCCAGTAGTACCCTAAGACTCGAAAAAAAGGCCCGGGATAATTTTGTCATCCCGAGCGAAGCAAGATCTTGCGCGGAGCGAAAGAGCTTGCGTAGTCGAGGGACCTGCTGTCCCGGGCATGGTTCCCATCGCGCTGTTTACTTTCCGCCGGCAGCGCCGTGCTGTCCCAGCCACGATGCCAACTGCGGTTCCTGCTGCGACTTGAAATCGATGCAGTTGTTGATGCGCTCAATCGACTGTTTGTAGGTGCGCTCTGCTGCCGTAATCTTGTGCGCGGAAAAGAACTCCTTTACCTGATCGCGCAATTCCGCATCGCAGAAAACGCTGGTCGCACCCACCACCGCGGCGCTGGCAAACGGACCTCCAGCCTTCCGCACTGCGTTCCAGTGCGACTGAATGAAAATCCAAGCCAGTTCTCGGCCGGCCGGGTTTCTCATCACGCTGGTAATCACTCTCAGCGAATCCTGCGATCGCACCTCCGATGAGATCGCAAAATCTAGCGTGCGCTGCAGCAACTTCGGATCGCCGAACTGCGGCAGCGTGTGGAGATACAGGTAGTACTCTTCCGGCGATTTAGGATTCTTCGTGGCCGCCATCACCCGATCGTAAAACGCAGCATCCCCATTCATGGCGCTGAGTGCGAAGGCGACGCCCGCCATTTCACGATCAACGGAAGCCGGATCGGCCAGACCTTTCTCTGCTATCTTACGCGCTTCCTCCAGTGTTTCTGGATCGCGGGCATCGTACCCTAACGCATTGAACACTTCTGACCGCAATGTCCTCTGTTCGTCGCTTTCTCCTGGTTTGGGCTCGTATCCCATTTCCTTAATGGCCGGAGACAGATATTGCCGCAGCCACGTGCGATATTCATCACGATCGCTGGCGCTCACCAGGTACTGGTCAATGTAATGAAGTTCCCCAAGGAGGTCTGCCACCACGGCGCGGTTGCGGTCCGACTGCAGACCTTGCGCAAAGGCGAGGTAGTTGCCCACCGGTTCGCGACCGATTCGCACCGAAGCCCAGATGTCGTTCTCCGTTGCGATCCGCTCCGCGGGACTCAGCTTAGTCTCCGCATCGCTTGCCAGAGCCCGAACCGCATCCGGCGGGAAGGCTGTTCTGTAGTATCCGGTCGCGCCCGCATTCGTCAGAACCCATGTCGAGCAGCCGGGTAGTGTGAACGCTTCTTCTTTCTTGGTCATGAGTTCGCACTTTGTGCTCTCACCACTGGCCGAACCCCGCAAGCACAGCGGGATTTGCCAGAGTTGATCGTTGCCCACTGCGAACTTCGCGCGGTCAAAGTAATAGCGCTGCTGGGTCAGCGTGACGCTCGTGGAATCACCCGAGCATTGTGCCTTGACGTTGATAATAGGAGCGCCCGCCTGCTTCACCCATGTGGGCATGATTTTATCGACGGGCTTTCTTGACGTTTTCGCCTGAGCATCCCAGAAATCATCCGCTGTCGCATTCGCATACTGGTGCCGTTGCAGATACGCGTTTACGCCCGCGCGGAAGGTCTCTTCGCCCAAATAGGATTCCAGCATGCGCAGCACCGACGCTGCTTTGCCGTAAGCGATTCCGTCGAACAGCTCCTGAATCTGCGCCGGCGTGTCAGCTGTCTGGTGGATCGGACGGGTATTCTCCAGCGAGTCTACGTTCAGGGTGCTTCCTGTTTCGCTCACATCATCCAGGTTGAAATTCCATTCCGGCTTCCACGCCACAATGGGCTTGCTCGACATCCAGGTCGCGAACCCTTCGTTGAGCCAGATGTCATCCCACCACTTCATGGTCACGAGGTCGCCGAACCACTGGTGCGCCATCTCGTGCGCAATCACGCTGGCAATCTCTTTTTTCAAGCCGACTGAGCCTTGCTTCTCGTCGATGAGAAGTATCACTTCGCGGAAAGTGATGCAGCCGGTATTTTCCATCGCACCTGCGGAAAAGTCCGGCAGGCCGATCAGGTCCAGCTTTCCGTAGGGATACTTGATCCCAAAGTAATGGTCGTAATACTTCAGAACATTCTGAGCAACCTCGAGCGCGAACGTGCCCATGTCTCTTTTGCCGGGGGTGCTGTAGACGCGTATCGGAATGCCGTCTGCCTCGCCCTCGAGGTACTCGAAATTGCCCACCACCAGCGCAGCCAGGTAGGACGACATCTTGGCGGTCGTTGCGAAACGCACGGTGTGTTTGTCACCCGGGCCCGGCGTATCTGAAACGATTTTCTGATTCGAAATCGCCACCAGTCCCTTCCCGGCCACGGCGGTTATGTCGAACGTAGCTTTGTAGTCGGGCTCATCGAACGAGGGGAAGGCGCGCCGCGCATCGGTGGCCTCAAACTGCGAGGCGGCGTATTTGCGCCCATGGTCGTCCTTACCTAGGTATAAGCCGCGCATTTCGTCATTGAGAATACCGGAGTAGGTGATGTGCACGGTCGCCGGGCCAGCAGACAGCGGCTTCCCGACGCGCAACGTGACCATTTCTTTCTCTTTTTCCGCAATGACCTTGGCTTTTTGGGTAGTGCCGCCGCTCGTGACGGTGACATCATGGAAATCGATGTCGACCGCGTTCATCGTGATCTCTGAACCCGGCTTCGGCAGCCGCATGGCAATGGTTTCGTCGCCTTCAAACGTGGCCTTGTCGAGATCTGGCGTGAATGTGAGTTTGTAATTCTCTGGCCTTGCACCTTCAGGCAGCCGCTGCGCCGCAGCTAGTGAAATCGTGAGCACGACAAATGACATACCTGCAAAAATGCGTTTCATATTGTTCCTCGGGAGATTAATTCGGATTGCTTCCTTACTGTGGATTTCCTGGAGTGCCCCAAAACGTAAACGCCCAGCTTAATACAGATATTGTCTCGCGAAAGTCCACTCTCGCGCTGCGACCATTCCGTTCAGAATAGTCAACGCGCAGTGATTGGCGCCGAACCAGTAGGAAATCTCGCGATAGTCCTTGACTGAAAATATCGCGAGATCGGCGTCCTTCCCCGCCTCGATGCTGCCCTTGCGCGCGGCCACGCGCAAAGCCCATGCTCCGTTAATTGTCGCCGCCGCGACTGCTTCCGCCGGTGACATCTTCATGTGCGTGCATGCCAGCGACATTGCCATCGGCATGCTGATGGTCGGCGAAGTTCCGGGATTGTAGTCCGTTGCCAAGGCGACTGGTACACCGGCGTCGATCAGCCGGCGCGCGTTCGGATATTCTTTCAGGTCCAGAAAATAATTTGCTCCCGGCACGAGCGTGGCCACAGTGTCACGCTTGGCCAACTGCGGAATGTCGCCCTCATTCACGTGGTCCATGTGGTCAAACGACGCGGGATGGAAACGCAACAAGGGCGACAGAACTGTTTCTGAAAGCTGGCCCATGTGCGCGCGGACACTCAGCCCGTGTTGTTCTGCGGCTTCAAAAATCTGCTCCGTTTCTTCCGCAGTAAAAGCCCCTTGGTCGCAGAATACATCCACAAATTGGGCAAGCTTCCGCCCAGCCGCCCGCGGGATCATCTCCTTACAGACGATCTCAACGTACTTTTGTGAGCAGCCCTGAAATTCTTTTGGGACGACATGGGCTCCGAGTAGGGTGGCCACCACGGTCCCCGGCCAACTGGAGGCCCCCTCTCGGATTGCTTCCAGTGACTTCAGTTCCGACTCGACCGTGAGCCCATACCCCGATTTCGCCTCAACCGTAGTCGTGCCGTGCGCGGCCATTTCCTCCAGCACCGTCGCGACTTTCGCGGCCAGAGCGGCCTTTGACGCTTTGCGAACAGCTTCCAGGCTCGAGCGGATGCCGCCACCCGCCGCCGCGATTTCTTCATAGGAAGCGCCTTCGATGCGCTTCTCAAAATCCACCATCCGTGGTCCGACAAAGACAGGATGAGTGTGCGAATCTACAAAGCCCGGGAGAACCACCTTGCCGGCGCAGTCGATCTCTCTCACCTTGCCGCGATTTCGCTTGAGCCACGCGTCGCGCAGAGCATTTTTCGTGGTTCCCACGGAGACAATCTTGCCGTCCAGGCACAGCACCGCGCCGTCTTTAATAATGCCGAGTTGCTTCAAGTTCGATCCGCGACGCGGGCCGGGCTTAGCCGACGTGGCGCGTAGCGTGAGAAGTTGGCCGACATTGGCCAGTAGCAGTGCGTTTGACGGTTGGGATTTTCGTTTTGCGATGGTCACACGCGCCTTAGTCTAGCAGCAGCTCCGGTGGTGGGGGAAAACCACATTTAAGAACTCATCGGCACTTTCACGCCGGTCTTCTTCGCAAATTCCTTTGCTTCGTCGTAGCCTGCATCCGCATGGCGGATGATCCCCATTCCCGGATCGGTGGTCAGCACGCGCTCGATGCGTTTCGCCATCTCATCGGTGCCATCAGCCACAGTAACTTGTCCCGCGTGCATGGAGTAGCCGATGCCAACGCCGCCGCCGTTGTGAATCGAAACCCACGAGGCGCCGGCTGCTGTGTTCAGCAGGGCATTAAGCAGCGGCCAGTCCGCGACCGCGTCCGAGCCGTCTTTCATGCTCTCGGTTTCGCGAAACGGAGATGCCACCGAGCCGCAATCGAGATGATCACGGCCGATCACGATCGGAGCCCTGATCTTGCCCTTCTTTACTAGATCGTTGATGGCAAGCCCGAACTGCGCCCGTTCGCCGTAGCCCAGCCAGCAGATGCGTGCCGGCAAGCCCTGAAACTTGATGCGCTTCCGCGCCAGGTCGATCCAGCGCCGCAGAATACGATTTTCGGGGAATAACTGCAGGACCAGTTCGTCGGTGACGTGAATGTCGGAGGGTTCGCCTGACAGTGCCACCCAGCGGAATGGCCCGCGTCCTTCGCAAAACAGCGGACGAATATAGGCGGGCACGAAACCGGGGAAGTCGTACGCATTCTTGACGCCGCGCTGAAAAGCGAAGGTTCGAATGTTATTGCCGTAGTCAAATGTGACTGCGCCCATTTTCTGCAGTCGCAACATGCCTTCCACGTGCCGCGCTATGGCATCGAGCGACTTTTCCTGATACGCCTGCGAATCGCGTTGGCGCAGCTCCAGCGCATGTTCCAAGGTCATGCCGTTGGGCACATAGCCGTTTAGCGGATCGTGCGCCGAAGTCTGGTCGGTCAGAATATCGGGGACGACGCCGCGCTCGGCCAACTCGGGAATCACGTCCGCGCAATTCCCCACCAGCCCAACCGACACATTCTCTTTCTTACGCACGGCATTCTTCAGAATACGCAGGGCTTCATCGAGCGTTGTGACCATGAAGTCGCAATAGCCGGTCTTCAGCCGCTTCTTGATGCGCTCCGGATCGACGTCAATTCCCAGGAACGCCGCGCCTGTCATGGTCGCGGCCAGGGGTTGCGCTCCGCCCATTCCGCCCATTCCGCCGCTGACAATCAGTTTGCCGGCCGCCGGCTTGTCCTTGGGCAGCTCGGCCACCATGGCCTCCGCGGTGACGATCAGGCCGGCGACCGAAGCCGCATCTTGCAGGGCCGCGCGCACCACCTTGGTCGGATCGATGATGCCCTTCGACATCATGTTGACGTACTCGCCCGACTGGGCGTCGTAGCCGTAGTTGTATTGATCCTTCTCGAGGATCTTGCCGACCACGATCGAGCC
>PLEA01000028.1 GCA_003136335.1 Acidobacteriaceae bacterium
TTCAGCAACATGGTGCTGGCGGGGCAGTGCTTGGGACACTTGGAAGATTTTGCCCAGTTCGGTGATGTGATCGCAGAAATGCGCGAGATCGGGCGGCGGTTTCTTCCTGTGGCGGCCGAAGCTGCGGCGGCCATTACGTTGCTGGGTTGTACGCGGACCTGTTTTGTGGGGGCGGGGGTGTTGCGGGCGGTGGCCGACGAATCGGGGCTGAAAGTGATGGAGCTCAGCGCCGGGAGAGTGACGACGATGGCGGAAACACCGCTCGGGCTGCGGCACGGGCCTTTGTCGAGCGTCGATGAGCAGACGCTGTTTGTAGCTTTTTTGTCGAGCGAAAGCCGGCGGCGCGGCTACGAGCTCGATCTGCTGCGGGAGATTGATCGCAAGCGGTTGGGGCGGGTGCGGGCGGTGGTCACGCCGGGAGCGGTCGACGACGTGTCACCGCTGGTGGATTACTGTTTGTCTCTGGAGGGTGCCGCGAATTTTCCCGATCACTACCGGCCTGTGCTGGATGTGATGGTGGGTCAGCTGATCGGGCTGTTCGCATCGATGCGAAGCGGGTTGAAGCCGGATCAGCCGAGTCCGAGCGGGACGATCACGCGAGTGGTGGCGCCCATCAAGTTGTATGCCTGAATTTCCTTTTTGTTAGCAGGCTGCTGAAAAATTCTTTCGTGAGGATGGAATTTCCCTCAGCGGCTAAAGCCATCATTCATTTCTGGCGACTTACGGCGCGGCTGAAAAGCCGCGCCCTTTCAAAACGGGACTGAAGCGGACGTTTTCAGCAGCCTCCAGGCTCAGCCCTAGCGGCCACCGCGAACTGGTGAATCTATTCCCAAAGCCGAATTGGGAATCTTGTTTCGCGAATAAGAAAAACCTTTCCCTGGGTTCGATGAAGTGTTTTGGGTTTCCGCCGACTAGTGGGATATGGAACCGCAACTAGCAGCCGCCCCCGCCCGTCGAAGAAGCGAACGCGTGTCGATCGCGTTTCCGGTAGAGGTCGCGGGAATTGACCTCCTGGGGAAGCGCTTTTCCGAGAGAACCAAGACCTTGACGGTCAGCCGGTACGGCTGTTGCCTGCCCCTGCCGCGACTGCTGCAATCGGATCAGGCGATCGAGATGCGGCGGATCGGCACCAACGAAACGGCGGTTGGTCGTGTGGTTGCGCCGATGGGCTTGCAGGCCGATGGACGCCTGTACGGGGTGGAGACGCGCGAATCGTGCGAAGGGCTGTGGGGCATTCGCTTCTCGTCCTCGTTTTACGAGAAGCTGCTCGACAATGTGCAGGACGGCGTGTCCTTCGTGAACCGGGAGCGCAAGATTACTTACTGGAATCAGGGAGCGGAGCGGTTGGCGGGTTATACCGCCGGGGAAGTCGTGGGAAAAGAATGCGGCGACTTCAGGATGGCATGCGTGGACGATGCTGGCAAAGCGCTCGGTAGCGACGGATGTGTGGTGGACGGCGTGTTGCTGGACGGGGAGCCTCAGTTCTACCGTCGTCACAAGCAGGGGAGCCGGGTTCCGGTTTCCGTGCGGGTGCTGCCGATACGGAACAGCGGAGGCAGTATTGTGGGCGCGGTAGAAGTCTTCAGCGATTCCACGGTGAAGTTGAAATTCGATAAGAGAGTCACCGAACTGGAGCAACTAGCATTCCGGGATGCCCTGACGGGCTTGCCGAACCGGCGGTATATCGAACTGAAAGTCGAGCAAGGACTACAGGATCACCAGCGGCTGGGGCGGCTCTACGGCCTCCTGATGTTCGATATCGACCGCTTCAAGCGGGTGAACGATACCCATGGCCACGAGACGGGAGATTTGGTGTTGAAGGCGATCGGGGAGAGCGTGGCACGGGGCCTGAGGCCCGTGGACATTGTGGGACGCTGGGGAGGGGAAGAGTTTCTGGTCCTGGCCCCCGATGTCGATCCTCTTGCCCTGGGCGATTTCGCCGAGCGCTGTCGGGTCCTGATTGCGCGGTCGTCCGTAGCGACAGGTTCGTCCCGGGTGTCGGTCACAGCGTCCATTGGCGCCACGGTGTTGATCCATTCCGACTGCGCAAGCTCAGTGATTAGCAGAGCCGATGAGCTGATGTACCAGAGCAAGCACTCGGGCGGAGACAGAACCACCGCTGGTTAAAGTGAGAGAAAGTTGGCGCGAGGCTCGAAAAGTAGCAAAGATTGTTAGGCTAGCGCCAATAGGGAAATTCGCAGGTGGGTTGAATTGGCTATCTTCTCCGGCATAGGGCGAATCGTTCTGAGTTCAAAACTGCTTATACATAAGGTGCGCGGTGTGATCCGAGAGAAGTGAGACAGGCTGTCTCCACGCACTGACAAAGGAGCGCGGCGGAAAGCCGCCGCGCCGCCCATCGTTACGCCTGCTTCTCCATGGTAAAAGTGGTCTTGGTATCGTGCTGCTTATCGGTATATTCCACCTCGATGGACTTACCGTCCTTGGATACCGTCATGCGGTTGACCCCGACTACTTTCCCGTCCCGCTTGTCGGTTTCCTCAATTGTGTCGTTTCCGACCCGCTTCAGCGAAACCATCGTGTTTCCGGGGTCCCCCTGGATCGGATAATCTTTGCCGTCAAACTTCGCGTCATAGCTGTTGCCGTTCGGATCCGACATCTTCAGTCCCTCGGCGGTGCCTTGATAGGTCACGGTCAGTCCATTGTTGGAGATGCTGTCGACCTTCGAGGTGCGCCACGATCCCGATAGGGCGTGCGAACCCGCTTTTCCCGGTTTGACCCGGGTGGATGTAACTTCCCCGGTGACTGGCTGAGTTCCAGTCGTATCGGTGAACTTGTCGTTCAGCGTATTTCCGTCGGCCGAGACGGTCGCGGCGTCAGTGTACATGACCTTCCCGCCTTTCTTTTCGATGATCTCGACCGAGCTGGCGTCTTGCACCTGTACGGCGATGGTGTCGTAGTAGGGATGCCCCGTGACTTTCTGATCGGTCCCGTCGGCCTTCACCGCGATCTTGGGAACGCAGGTCAGGCATTCATACATGTTGTTATTCAGTGAAAATTGGTCCGGCTTGGTGGGAAACTTGGCCGTGTCCAGTTTGGTTATCCAGGTCCCATCGAACGGGCTTTGTGCAAATAGGGTCGCCGATGCGAGCAGCACCGGCGCTAACAGCAGTTTTTTCATAATCACCTCTCCGAGGAAGATTTTGGAAACCCAGCAGAAAGGTTCGGCCCGAATCACATTTCCGCAACATGTGCTGGGCTATCGTTTGGACGGCGCAATTGTAGCAACACCCTATCGACCCGGTCCAGGAGATCGTTGAAATCGCAAACCGTTGCAGAATTCCAGGTCCGAGGTGGACCGCAACTTGCGAAATTTTGAAACGGCCAGCAATGACAGTTGTAAAAAGAATGCCGACGCTCTCGCCTTAGGTGATGCTGACTTCCGTATAAGTTCCGTACACCTGCCGCAAGGCTTCGCAGATCTCGCCCACAGTGGCGTAGGCGCGGACAGCGTCGACGATGTAGGGCATCGTATTGGCAGAGGAAACATTGCCGTTGGTGCCCGCATGCGGCTC
The DNA here is from genome assembly GCA_003136335.1 of Acidobacteriaceae bacterium. Next base: position 3,534 of record PLEA01000028.1, read on the forward strand.
CTGCGCGGCGGCCTTCTTTAACGCCTCAAGCGCCCGGTGTACGGCCTCATTCGAGCGGCGCGCACGCAGAGTCTTCAGCTTCGCAGATTGCTGGCGGGCTACGGTCTCGCCGATGTAGAGAATGTGCGGCGATTCCTCATCGATGACGAATTCGTTGGCGCCGACGATCACTTTCTCGCGAGCCTCGACCGCGCGCTGGTATTGATAAGACGCCTCGGAAATTTCTTTTTGAGGATAGCCGCGATCGATCGCCTTTACCATGCCGCCCATGGCGTCGAGCTTGCCGAAATAATCGAAGGCGCCATGTTCCATTTGTAGCGTTAAGTTTTCCAGGAAATATGAACCTCCCAGCGGATCGACCGTCTGCGCGACTCCCGACTCATAGGCAATGATCTGCTGCGTGCGCAGCGCGATGCGAGCTGCCTCTTCGGTGGGCAACGCAAGAGCCTCGTCGTAGGAATCGGTGTGCAGCGACTGCGTTCCGCCCAAAACGGCGGCCAGCGCTTGTATGGCCACGCGCGCAATGTTGTTCATGGGCTGTTGCGCCGGTAGAGATACTCCCGCGGTCTGCGTGTGAAATCGCATGAGCCAGGTGCGCCGATTCTTGGCGCCGAAACGGTCTTTCATGACGCGATACCAGATCTTGCGCGCGGCGCGGTACTTGGCGATCTCTTCGAAGAAGTCGTTGTGCGCGTTGAAGAAGAAGCTGAGGCGCGGACCGAACTCATCGACATCAAGACCGCGCCGGCGCGCCCACTCTACGTATTCGACGCCGTCATAGAGAGTGAACGCCAGCTCCTGCAGCGCGGTCGAGCCCGCTTCGCGAATGTGGTATCCGCTGATGGAAATAGTGTTGAAGCGCGGCGTGAATATCGAGCCGAACTCAAAGGTGTCGATGACCAGCCGCATCGACGGTGCGGGCGGATAGATATATTCCTTCTGCGCGATGTATTCCTTGAGAATGTCGTTCTGGATCGTGCCGGAAATTTTCTTCCAGTCGGCGCCTTGTTTCTCGGCGACGACCAGGTACATGGCCCAGAGCACCGACGCGGGCGAGTTGATGGTCATCGAGACCGTGGTCTTTTCCAGATCGATGCCGCCGAAAAGAATTTCCATGTCTTCGAGCGAATCGATGGCGACGCCGCATTTGCCGACTTCGCCTTCGCTAGCGGGGTGGTCGGAGTCGTAGCCCATGAGCGTGGGCAGATCGAAGGCGACGGAGAGTCCGCTGCCGCCGTGTTCGAGCAAATATTTGTAGCGCTGGTTGGTTTCCTCGGGCGAGGCGAAGCCGGAGAACTGCCGCATGGTGTAAAGCTTGCCACGATATCCGGTGGAGTGAATGCCGCGCGTGTAGGGCGGTTGGCCGGGATAGCCGAGATGGTTTTGTTCGCTCCAGTCTTCCGGGAGGTCGGCTTGCGTGTAAAGACGGCGAATGGGCACGCCGGAAATCGTAGTGAAGCGCGCGTGGCCGTTCTCTTCGAGATTCACCCCGGTGTTCGCGCCGATCGGGCGCTCGGGAGCTTTTTCGAGCGTAGGCGCGAGCGTTTTCTCGGCCCAGTTCTTTTCGGCGTCGGAGGGATGGCGGTTTTCAAAAACGTCAGCGATTGGAGTCTCGGCGACTTGCTGTTTAGGCTTCTTCGGCATGCGAACCCCGGTGGTCTCATTCGATGATAGGGAAGTGAAGGCCGGTGAGCAAGGCGACACGTCCGACGAAAAACGACCGGTCGGTAGGCAATAAACCTTTACCACAGAGGACGCGGAGGACGATGCTGAGGTGCAGAGGAATCAAATCACCGGGCCGGCACTGTTTTCTTGCGGCTCAATTCCCACGCCTTGGCGTATTTCCAGGAAACGTAAGCAGCGTGGTAGAGGTGCAGCAACAGGCCTTCGCGGCCGTCGAGAAAGCCGAGACGAAGAAAATAGTTGTAGAGGAACGTAGCCAGCGGGCGCAGGACGATGTTGATTGCGCCGAAACGGACCTTGCCATTGCCTTTCGCGACGACCATCTCCGCGCCCAGCGACGAGTAGCGGTTCATGTGGTCGATGTAGTCGGAGAGCGTCGGGTAGGAGTGGTGGAGGAGCGCGCCGTATCGAATAGGTATCGTCAATCCATAGACCCGGATATCCTAATGCACCGCGCGATTCTCGAACCTGCCTGTTCCACGGCGAAAGAGGCGCAGCTTGGGATCGGGCCAGA
>PLEA01000557.1 GCA_003136335.1 Acidobacteriaceae bacterium
GGTTCGATGACGTGCTTCCACTTCCGGCCAAAAAATTCATGGTCTAATATTTTCTCCAGAATGGGCGGCCGCACCTCCACCGACGTTTCCAGGGCCTGGCGGTTGGTGGGATCGACGACTGCCAGTCCATTGACGAAGCGCTGGGTGTAATAGGTCTCGTGCAGAGTGAGCGCCGGGCGCAGCGACCAGCCGTGGAACTGCCAGGGTAAGGAAATTTCGGGATTGAAATCAAAGCGGCCGAGCAATGGTCCGGTATGAAAGCCGGGCTCAGTGCGGGAAAGTCCGGCGGCTGAGGCGTCGAACGACCAAAAGAATGGAGAGCGCCACAGTGGCCGGTCTACGCTGGAGGCGTCGGCGCTGGGAGCGTGGAGAATCTGGATCGAATCAAACGTAGGAGGATAGGACAGGGTGCCGTCAGGATTGATGGTTTGGAAGTAGTTCTGATAACGCTCCACCATGCCGCCGAAAGAAACGCCGTTGACCGCCTTCGAAACAAAGAGCTGAGACTTTACTTCTGAGTTGACCGCCTGGGTTAAAACTTCGTTGAAGGCCAGGCGTAACAGAAACGAACTCAGGTAGTCGATAGTGGAGACCGCCCGGAAGCCGTCGAAGTTGCCCTCCGCCGTCAGGCGCGCCTCCTGGCCGCCTTCGCGCAACGGAGGCGCGCCGGCACCCTGGCTGATACCCCGGTCAATCACACCGAAAAAACTCAGGTCGATGTAGGAGCTATCGCTGGGGCGCGCTCGAAACTCTCCACGTTGCGACCACCCTCGTTTGGAAAGATATTCCGCGCCGATGGTTGCGTCCATGCTGCGGTCGATTGCCCAATAGAAGGAATCGCCAATCTGATTGCCATTGGTTGACGAACGGCCGACTGTGGGCACGAGGAATCCGGTATCTCTTACTTCCCGGGCCACGGGATGAGTTGCATAGGGAAAGTAGAAAACCGGGAAGCCGTGCAGCCAGAACGTGCTGTGATAAATCTGGGCATTGCCGCCTACATCTACGACTACTTTGTGAGCCGCGAACTGCCATTTGGGCTGCGGAAGTTCGCAGGTGGTTATTGTGCCGTCATAAACCAGGTAGTGATCGGGGCTCGTCTTTTCCACGATTTTGCCGGTGAAGGCGAACGGAGCGGTTGACGTGAGAACCGCGCGGGCACCCTGAAAGCGGAGTCCGGTGGTTGCCTTCACCTCGTAGAAGCGTCCGGTCTCGGCCGTCAGATTGTAGGTTCCGTGACTGGCCTTGAGGTGGTCGTCGTTGGGGCCGCCGTCGAGGGTGAGGTGCCCGGAGGCACTGGCCTCGCCGCTGTCGGAGTTATAGGTCATTTCGTCGGCACGAAGGATGTAGGTCCGATAGCGAATTTCGGCGCTACCGCGCAGTTTGTAGACGACGCCGACTTTTTCCTGCTGATCGGCACAGATGGTCGCCGAGTCTGAAGCCTGGGATGCGGCCTGGCGGGCGCACGGCGTGGCTGAATCTGAGGCTGGGATTCCTGGTTTCTGCGCGGTCTTCGGCGGGGAGGGACGTGCGGATTGAGCCGAATTGTCTAACGGCAACTGGCTGGTTACTAGCGCAAAAGCGAGAAGCTGATGACAAAGAAACAGCGCCGTGATAAGGAATCTAGTGCGAAGAGTCATCGGAAGAAAATCGACGGAAGAAGATGGTCCATCGAAGGCGTACCTGCCCTTTCGGCTTTCTTGTCGCGGCATCGTGAACTTAGCACGGCGCTGGCCGCGAGGCAAAGTGACGAAAAAGGCTAGGATTCCCGTTGGTTCACTCCCGGTTGTACGTTGCACACGAACTGCTACGATTTCGAGAGACTGGCCTTCATGAATTGTCCGCGGTGTGGAGAAGTTTGCCGATGCGATTCGGAGCCCCTTCCCGGTCCCTTGTCGCTGTTGAGTTCGGCCGCCGATTCTGGACGTGGAGGATCGTTCGATGGCGTGGGAATGATGTTGCCTGATCCGGAAGTTGCGGGCGCGCCGGCTGAGGCTTCTGATTTGAATGCCTCCCGGGGCTTAGCTGTGGCCTCCCTTTCGTCGGGCGGGAGCGGTCCTGACGCCGCTGCTGAAAATGAGGATGCGGACGCCTGGCGCGGTGAAATTTCTGCGCGGCTCAACCGTTATCGCGCGCGCCGCAAGGTGCGGCCGCTCCGCTACCCGTCCCTCAGCCTGCGATTTGAAGGCTTTGAATCGCCGACGCGCGTATACCCGAGCAGCGAATCTTCGCCGCTTTCTACCTTTGAGCCCGTCTCGAATCATGCACTCGCGCTCGATGGAATGAAGCAGGAGCCGTTGGCTGCCGCTGAGGCCGAGGTGTCGTGCGGGCCGATGCATGCCGCAGAAAGCGCGCCGCCGCTCGTCCGCCATCCCGCGAGATCGTCCAGCACGGGGCATCCCAGCGCGAAGATTATCGAGTTTCCGAGGTTTGCCTGGGGACCGCCTGCGCCTCCAGCGGATCAACTGGCGGAGCCGGTCAGCGAGCGACCGCGAATCCTGGAAGTGCCCGAGGTTGAGCCTCCGGCTCCGGCGCTCGGTGGAATTACCATGGAAGCTGTCGAGCACGAGGAAGCCGAAAAGCGGCCTGGCATCGACATTCCTTTGCAGAGCGTGCCGCTGGGTCTGCGCGTTGTGGCCGCCCTGGTCGACGGAATCATCATCGCCGCGGCATCTTCTCTCTTCGGCTGGATTTTCTGGAGGGTTGCGGCCGTGCGTCCGCCGCTGGGTCAGGTGGTGGGCCTCGCAGCCGGAATTCCTTGCCTCTTCTGGGCGGCGTATCAGTATCTGCTGATCGTCTATGCCGGCAGCACTCCGGGGCTGCGCGTCGCTGGCCTCGAACTTGCACGCTTTGACGGTACATCGACCAATCGCTCCCTGCGCCGCTGGCGCGTGCTGGCAGGCTATCTTTCCGCGGCTTCTGTAGGGATGGGCTACGTCTGGGTTTTTCTCGATCAGGATGCCCTCTGCTGGCACGACCGGATCACGCATACCTACCTTGCGCCGAAGAAGTGTGGGAACGGATCTGGCACTCTTTCACCTCCCACGAAGAGGACTTCCAAGTGACTTCCAAGCACCGAGTGCTGGTCGCTCTGGCTTTTTCTTGGGTTGCCGTTGATTTATGGATCGTCGCCGGGAACGTCATCCTTAGAGAAACGATCCTCGGCCCCGCTGCCCGATTGCTCGATCGCCTTCCGAATGAGATGAATCATTCCAGCTTTCTTGTCCTCTGGCTTGTCCTGTTGTTTGGCTGGATGATCCCGTTAGGAGCAGGCCTTAAGCCCCTGCTCCGGAAAAGGCGCTGAAGTCATACACCGCGAGGGCCTGTTCGTGCCTTCCTGTGCTATCTTCATTGGGTTCAACATTCACTGCAGTTGCCGCCATTCACACGAAGCATGGCCACTTCCCCAGAGCGTACAAAACCGGCAGTAAAGGTCTTCGTCGCCACTACGGTGATGTTGACCTTTATCTCGTTCTGGCGTGCCTCGGCGATCGTTCTGTCTGACTTGGCCTCTTCCGCCTATTACGCGGGCGGCGATGCCGAGAAGGTCATCGGGAAAAGCGCACCCTGGTTCATCCTGGCGGTCATGCTGTTCAGCTACGCCGTGCGTGCGCTGTATATCGAATCCAGCAGTATGTTCGTGCGCGGAGGCGTCTATCGCGTCGTAAAGGAAGCGATGGGCGGCACGCTCGCGAAATTCTCGGTCTCCGCGCTGATNNATGTTCGTGCGCGGCGGCGTTTACCGCGTTGTTAAAGAGGCTATGGGCGGAACTCTGGCCAAGTTCTCCGTCTCGGCGCTGCTGTTCGATTATGTTCTCACCGGCCCCATCAGCGCCGTTTCGGCCGGGCAATACTTGGCGGGGTTCATCAAGGACATCGGGGTATACCTTCACCGGCCGCTGGATTTTTCCGACAACTACTTCGCCGCGGGACTGGCGGTGATCGTGGTCAGCTACTTCTGGTGGAAAAACACTCAGGGTATCCACGAATCCAGCCAGAAGGCGTTGCAGATTATGGCCATCACC
>PLEA01000192.1 GCA_003136335.1 Acidobacteriaceae bacterium
TCCATTTTTTCTTCTTCGTTGCGGATGAAAGGGATCACATTGCCGAGGATGTCGAGCGAGGCCACGCCGGGATATCCCGCGCCGCTGACAGCTTGCATGGTGACGACCATGACGGTTTCGAGACCAAACTTCTGGTGCAGGGGCGCGAGAGCCAGGACGAGACCGATGGCCGAGCAGTTGGGGTTGGTGACCACGTAGCCGCCTGATTTTTTGCGCCAGGATTGCAGGTTGATGAGCTTGATGTGTTCGCCATTGACTTCGGGGACGACGAGCGGGACGTCTTCCTGCATGCGCAATGCGCTGGAGTTTGAGACCACGGCGCAGCCGGCATCGGCGAAGCGGGGCTCGAGTTCGGCGGCAATCGCGGAGTCGAGGGCGGCGAAAATAATTTTCGGTGCGCCTTCGGGAGTGGCGGGCGAGACCTTCATGGCGGCGATGGCTGGCGGGATTGGAGTTTTAAGTTTCCAGCGTGCGGCCTCGGCGTACACCTTGCCTTCGGAACGGTCGGAAGCGGCCAGCCAGGCGACTTCGAACCACGGGTGGTGCTCCAGCATCTGGATAAATCTTTGGCCGACGACGCCGGTTGCGCCGAGGATGCCGATGGGAATTTTGCGGGTCATAGAATACTTGGGATTCTATAACAGTTGAGGACAGCAGATTCCTCCGCCCCTCGCGTTCGCTTGGGGGTCGGAAGGACAGGGCGGTCGTGAGTGGGGTGACTGCAGAACTAGCGTTCATTTGCCGATAGGGGAATCTGGAGGGATTCAGATGCCCGAGCTGCGCCAGAACTTCTTTACTAAGGAATGGGTCATCATAGCGACGGAGCGGGCCAAGCGGCCTGAGGAGTTGGCTACGCATCGCACGGTGCAGCCGGTACCGGCGTTTTTGGAAAGCTGCCCATTTTGCCCGGGAAACGAAAGCAAGACTCCGCCGGAGGTGATGCGATATCCAGCCAACAGCGAGCCCTGGACGGTGCGTGTGATCCCCAACAAGTTCGCGGCGTTGTCGAGCGATGTTCAGCCCACGCGAAGCCTGCAGCACGCGCGGCGGCGCATTGATGGCTTCGGCTTTCACGAAGTCATTATCGACGGTCCGGACCATTCGCGCTGCATGTCCAGGTTGCCGGATGAACATGTGGCCAGCATCCTGCGTGTGTATAAACAACGGTACCTGGCGCTCAGCACCGACCATCGCGTAAACCACATCACGATCTTCAAGAATCATGGAACCGATGCGGGGGCGAGCCTGCAGCATCCGCATTCGCAGTTGATTGCGACGCCGATGATCCCGAACCAGGTGCGGCACCGGTTACACGAGGCGCTGCGCCACTATGACGACGTGGGGGAATGCATGTTCTGCCACATGGTGGAGCTTGAGGTGGAGGACCAGACGCGCATTGTTCTGCAGAGCGAGCGCTTTGTGGCAATGGAGGTGTTTGCTTCGGCCACACCGTTTGCCACGCACATTTTTCCGCTGCGCCATATGGCCAGCTTCGGCGACATCTCGGAGATGGAGGTGACCGATCTGGCGCGGGTTCTGCGGACGTTACTGGCGAAGATTTATGTGGGGCTGGAAAATCCGGACTTGAACTTCACGGTGCGAAGTGGCCCGGCGGAATATGGTGGGGCGCGGCACTTTCACTGGTATGTCAGCGTGATCCCGCGGCTGACGCGCGTGGCGGGATTTGAGTTGGGGTCGGGAATGTTCATCAATACAGTTCTGCCGGAGGCGGCGGCGGAATTTTTGCGGAAGGTGGTTGTGGAGAAGGTGGCGGGAGTGGGGGCGGGGCAGTAGGGGGGAGCGACAATGACCAGCAAGTCCCTCGACTGCGCGCGATCTTTCGCTTCGCTGCAGATCGTGCTCCGCTCTGGATGACGGGGCATCTTCAACAAAACAGCGCGAGGTGTAGAACCTAGGGGCGGTGGGTTTCCTGGGGGTGGAATGGATATTCGGAGAGGGGGCCGAATTTTTTCTTTTCGGTATAGAGCCGCCAGCGGCGCAAAACGATGCGCAGACTGGCCATGACGGGGATGGAGAGGTAGATGCCGAGGATGCCGGCGACTTCGCCGCCGGCCATGACACCGAAGATGGCGGCCAAAGGATGCAGTTCCATACTCTCGCCCATGATGCGAGGAGAAGAGACGTAATCCTGGAGCAAGCGCCAGATCCCGAGAAAGATGACGAGGATCAGCCAGTGTGGGTAGCTCAGCAGCAGGGCGACGCTGACAATGACCAGGGCGGCGACCAGGGGGCCGACCACGGGAATGAATTCCAGGACTCCGCCCAGAGTGCCGAGAACCAGCGCGTAAGGGACACCCATGATGCCGAGAAAGGCGGAGTACATGACCAGTGTCAGTGCGGCCAAGGTCAGTTGGGCGCGGATGAAGTGGGCGAGCATCTGATTGAGATCGTTGAGCACGTTTTCCAGAAACTCGCGCTGCGGACGGGACTGTATAGTGGCGAGCAGAAAGTCGCTGAAAGAGCGGCCATCCTTGAGGAAGAAAATGGAGAGCAGCGGGACCACGAAGAAGAGCCAGGCCTGCTTGGCGACGTCGGCCACACGCAGCCCGATGCGCTGGGCCAGTTGGGTGATCTGTTCGCTGTGGCCGGCCAGGAAGGATTGAGCCAATTCGGTAGATTTGGCG
>PLEA01000479.1 GCA_003136335.1 Acidobacteriaceae bacterium
GCGATGCGCGTGGAAAACTGCAAGTCGCGGTCGCGTTTCAAGTCGTCGAGCAGGCCAACGCAGATCCGGTAGTACTCCCGCTTGATGGACGCAACTTCCGAGGCGAAGCCGTTCTTCAATACCTCAGCCTCATGTGAGAGAACCTTCATGGCTGCCTGGTTGGCAAGAAAATATTCCAAATGATTGAGGATGAAGATCCGGATACGCTCTTCCGCGTCGCTCACGCCTTGCAGTCGCGCTTTCAGCCGCTGCACAATCGTGGTGAAGGTATGCTTCTGGATCAGATACAGCAGCCGCTCTTTGGACTCGAAGTAATAGTAAAGCCCCGCGAGCGACATGCCGCTCGCGCGCGAGAGATCGCGCATCGAAGCGCCTTCATATCCCTTTTTACAGAAGACCTCGGTAGCATGGGCGAGGATCTCCGCCAGGCGCCGGTCATAGCGCGTCGCCGGAACGGTCGCGGCGCGATGGCGCCGCGGAGTAATTCGAGTTGCTGTGGAAGAGCTCCCCATAATCCGGAACGAAGCGGCCAATTCGAACGTTCGTTCGAACTAAGTATACCCCGGTGTGATCCTGACCACAAGGGCTGGGCACCTAACCCACCTAACCCGATTTCTTACTCTTAACCGCTGCCTCATAGGCCCGCCCTAGCCAGTCGAGGGCGTCGTGCAGATCGGTGTCGGAAGAAAGTTCCAAGGTGAACCAGCGAGCCTTCTTGATTTCAGCCGAGCCAATGCGGGGATCTTTCTCAAGACGTGCGCGGTTTGCGGCGCTCGGCGTGTCGATGCGGAACGCGAGTGCATTCGGAGTCTCCATTCCGCGAGTGCGGGGCAAGACGGCGAATATTTTGTCTTTGCGATAGAGAGCCGTGAAGCCGAAAAAGGAGCGCGTCGCGACCTCTGGCCAGTCGCTGACTTCCACCGCCAGCGCAGCGGACCAGGCTTTCATCTCCTCGGAAGCTTTCGGAAGTTTGGGACGTAAGGATTTTTCTGGCTTCACCGGCGTCCAGCCTTAGTTTCTTGCATCCGCCAGCATGCGCTCGATTTCGGCCTTCAGGTCGGCCGTCAGCGGGAGGAACGGCAGACGCGACGGCCCACCATAGTAGCCGTTGAAGTCCATGCCATGCTTCACGCCCGGCACGCCGAGATCGCCGACCACACGCTCGGCGGCTCTGGCGATTCGTTCCTGCTTCAGCCGCGCCAAGTCGGCGTCGCCTTCTCTCCATGCGGCGTAGATTTCATAGCAGGCCGTTGGAGCGGGGCAGGCGAAGGCGAGGATCGCTCCCACAGCACCGGCGTCGAGCGATGGCTGCAGTTTCTGCGCCGCGCCTACCAGCACCTGGAATCCGACTTCCTTCTGGCGCGTCTTCATCTTGCCCACGACCGTAACGGCAGACGAGGAAGGCTTCCCTGAAGACGAATCCGGGTGCCCCATGTCTCGCGTTTTCGCGAGACGCGGGGAAGTCTCTACGGTTCCCGCCAACGCTCCCACGGGCACCAGCGCGCTCTCGCTGATCGACCCCGAAGATCCAGACGCCGCGGCGGCCAGCATGCGCGGCGTAACGGCATCAAAGGTCTCGGTGACGGTGGCGCTGCGCTTGGTGTGGCGCGTGCCTTCGACCATTTTGCGCACTTTTTCTACGTCGCCGCTCGACTCCTTGATGCCGATCAGGTTCGGATGCCCGGCCAATTCGATCACCACTTCCGCGGGAATGTCGTATCCGGTGGCCTGTGGGATGTTGTAAATCATGACCGGAAGCGGCGAGCGGTCGGCCACGGTGCGGTAGAAAGCCAGAATGTTGGCCGTCTGCATCTGCTTCTTGTAGTAGTGCGGCGTGCGCACCATGGCGATGTCGTAGCCGAGTTCTGCGGCGTATTCCGTGAGTCGCAGTGTCTCGTTCGCCGACTCGATACCCGTGCCCGCGACCAGCACTTTGTTGGGCGCGGTGGCCTCGCGCGCGACTTTCAGCACATCGCGCCGTTCCTGATCGGAAAGCAAGATCGCCTCGCCGGTCGAGCCGAGCACGACAATGCCTGCTACCGGCGTGCGCGAATAGCGCTCCACGTTCGATTCGAGCTTTTTGAAATAGACGTTGCCGTCGGGATAAAACGGCGTGGTGATGGGAGGAAAAATTCCGTATAGGAGCATGAATGGACTCCGTGAAGCTTATCAGTTCAGCGATTCGATTGTTAGCCCGGGTTGCCGTCGAAGACGTTTCCAGACGATGAATCCCGCCATCAGGCCAAGCGCAGAACTAAAGGCTCCGCACAAAAGAAATCCCAGGTAAAAGGCAAGGCTCATCGCAACTTTGGGCCGTACTCGCTCGTTGAAAAACCACCCTACGACCGAGAAACCGACACCCGCTCCGGCAATGCCAAGCGCTGGAGTGAAGAAAGCGAAACCCGAGAATGGCCGCAGACGTCGTGAGGCTAAAAAAATGACGAGGACAATGACCGCGCAGATCAGGATCCAAACTGCTAGCCCAATGAAAATTGACGACATCAAGCCCTCCGAAGACCTCAAGGACTTCGTGTTCTACCTGCGAACCACTCGTTCCGCGTGCAAGTGCTGGAGGGCTTTGACATTCACTGCGCCGCGCTGTAACGCAGCGATTCCTTCTGCCGCGGCCCGCGCGGCGGCGAGCGTAGTAATGGTTGGGATGCGCGCGGTGACCGCCGCGCGGCGAATCGCCTTCTCGTCGAACCAGGGCTCAAGCCCCGTGGGTGTGTTAATGATCAACTGAATGCGCTGGCCTTTGATGAAGTCGACCACATTGGGGCGGCCTTCCTTCACCTTGTAGACGCGCTCCACGTTCATGCCGGCGGTTTCGATCACGTCGGCGGTGCCGGCCGTAGCCACTAGCTTGAACCCCATGTTCACAAACTTGCGGGCAACCTGGGCCACGTGCCGCTTGTCATGGTCGGTCACGCTGACAAAGATGGCTCCCTGCGTGGGCAATTTCTGTCCCGCGGCGAGTTGCGCTTTGGCGAAGGCTTCGCCGAAGTTGTCGGCTACGCCCATCACTTCGCCGGTAGACTTCATCTCCGGGCCGAGCACGGTATCGACGCCGGGAAACTTATTCCACGGGAACACGGGAGACTTCACGTAGTAGTGGCTTCCCGTGTCGAGATCGGCGCGGCGCTCAATGAATTCGGGCAAGAACTCTCGCAGCTTGCGGCCCGTCATGAGCCGCGCCGCAATTTTCGCCAGGGGAACTCCCGTCGCTTTGGAAACGAAAGGCACGGTGCGCGAAGCTCGCGGGTTCACTTCGAGTACGTAGACCTTTCCGCCATCAGCGCCATTGCCATTTCCCCGTGGGATGGCGAACTGAATGTTCATCAGTCCCACAACCTTGAGCGCGCGCGCTAACTTGAAGGTGTAATCGCGCATGAGAGCCAGCAGCGGCTGCGGAATATCCACCGCAGGCAGGACGCACGACGAATCTCCGGAATGAATGCCGGCCTCTTCGATGTGCTGCATGATGCCGCCAATCACCACGTCGTCTCCGTCGGACAACGCGTCGACGTCGACTTCAATCGCGTCTTCCAGAAAGTGATCGATCAACACCGGGCGGTCGTGCGAGTATTCAACCGCCTCTTTCATGTAGCGAATGATCGACTCTTCATCGTACGCGATCACCATGGCGCGGCCGCCGAGCACATAGGAAGGCCGCACCAGCACGGGATATCCGATGCGCCGGGCTCCTTCGATGGCCTCGTCAATGGAGGTGGCCATGACGCCGGGGGCCTGGGGAATCTGCAACTCTTCGAGCAACTTGTTGAAGTGCTTGCGGTCCTCGGCCAAGTCGATCGACTCGGGCGAGGTGCCGATAATCTTGACCCCCGCAGCCTTCAAGGGCAATGCCAGGTTGAGCGGAGTCTGCCCTCCGAACTGTACGATCACGCCGACCGGAGCCCCTTTTGACGTTTCGTGCTGGTAGATCGACCACACATCTTCAAAGGTTAAGGGCTCGAAGTAGAGGCGGTCGCTGGTGTCGTAGTCGGTCGAGACGGTTTCAGGGTTGCAGTTGATCATGATCGTCTCGTAGCCATCATCGCGCAGCGCGAACGACGCGTGGCAGCAGCAATAGTCGAATTCAATTCCCTGCCCAATACGATTAGGTCCGCTACCGAGAATGATGACCTTTTTCTTGTCGGTGGGCGCTGCTTCGTCTTCGTCTTCGTAGGTTGAATAAAGGTAGGGTGTGAAGCTCTCGAACTCGGCCGCGCATGTGTCGACGCGTTTATAGACCGGCATCACGCCGTGTTTCTTGCGCAGGTGGCGGACTTTCTCCTGGCCTTCCAGTCTCCAGACTTGCGCGAGGCGACCGTCGGAGAATCCCATGCGCTTCGATTCGCGCAGCACTTCCGTCGGGATCGACTCCATGGGATGCTTTTCCAGCTCCAGTTGCTGGTCGTTGATTTCCTTGAGCTGATAAAGGAACCACGGGTCCATCGAAGTCATCTTGGCAAGCTGCTTCACCGTGTGTCCCTGGCGCAGCGCGTATTGCACATAGGCGAGACGCTCGGGATGCGGCGTCACCAGGCGCTGCGTCAGAATCTTCGGTTCGATCTTTCCGCCGCCCACGCGCTTGCCGGTATCGAGCGAGCGGATGCCCTTCATCAGCGCTTCCTTGAAGGTGCGCCCGATGGCCATGACTTCGCCCACGGACTTCATCTGCGGGCCCAGCGTGTCGTCGGCGCCAGGAAATTTCTCGAACTGCCATTTGGGAATCTTTACCACGACATAATCGAGCGTCGGCTCGAAACATGCGGGAGTCTTGCGCGTGATGTCGTTGGGAATTTCGTCGAGGGTATAGCCGACGGCGAGTTTCGCGGCAATCTTCGCGATCGGAAATCCAGTCGCCTTCGACGCCAGTGCCGAGGAGCGCGAGACCCGCGGGTTCATCTCGATCACGACCATCCGCCCGGTCTCAGGATTCACGCCGAACTGAATGTTCGATCCGCCTGTTTCGACGCCGATTTCGCGGATCACGGCGATCGCGGCATCGCGCATCGCCTGGTACTCGCGATCGGTGAGCGTCTGCGCCGG
>PLEA01000064.1 GCA_003136335.1 Acidobacteriaceae bacterium
GCGGCGTCGTTCCAGGAGACCACCCGCGTGCTCACCGAAGCCTCCATCAACGGCAAGGTGGATCACTTGCGCGGCCTGAAAGAGAACGTCATTGTCGGACGCCTCATCCCTGCCGGCACCGGCATGGAGTACTACCGCAACGTGCGCCTCTCGCCAGAAATGGAAGAGGCCGCGGCCAAGGTACAGGCGGAAGTCTCGGCGGCGTACGAAGAAGCCGAGCGTGCTCTCGAAATGATGCGCCACGAGGGCGAAACCGACGATCTACCCGTGGAACTCCCCGCGGCCGAGTAATCAAAACTGAAGTAAGATTCGGGGCGAATCAAGTTCGCCCCGAACCTGCTTCGGGAGTGGTTCTAACGTCAATGCACGCCAACCCTGAGCGATTGCCCTTTAAGGAACCCGGCCAACTTCCTTCTTTGCGCCCGGTGCCTTCCGGACCTAAGCTAGAGGGGCCGATGCTGCGCTTCTTCCGCCTCTTACGGATTGCCTTCTGGCGTGCCTTTGTCCACGACGCCTTCGCCACTTCCAAGGCGGCAGCCTATTCTTCGATCCTCACTTTTTTCCCAGTCTTGCTGATTGTCGGCTCCGGCCTGGCAAACTGGCGTAAGGGCGCCCCCTATTTGCGCGAAGTTACTTACGCTTTGGGCAGCATCCTGCCGGCTGGCGGGAACACCGCTCTGAGCTATCTGAAGGGAGCCGCGCAGCACCCAGTTGGTCTGTTGACCACGACTTCCGTGATCACGCTGTGGACCGCATCCGGCGTCATGATCTCCTGGATGGACGGTTTCCGCCGTTGCTATGAACTGCCAAAAACCTGGGGGTTGGTGCAAGAGCGCCTGATCGCCTTCCTGCTGGTTGTTTTCGCGCTGGTTCCCATGACGTTCGCCACGCTGCTGGTGGCCGTAGGCAGCAAGTTCGAGACTCGGCTTCTCTCCTATATCGATCCCGATTTCAGCATTTACGTTTTATTGCTCTGGGGTGCGATTCGCTGGTTGATCGCCACTCTCACCAGCATCGCGGTCATTGCGCTGATTTATCATCACGCGGTCCCACGCACCCAGCCCTGGCACAGCGTGATGCCGGGCGCCATGCTCGCGACGATTCTGTGGTTCTCAACAACGGTTGGATTTCGGGCCTACCTGCAGCATTTCGGCGATTTCGCTACGATTTACGGATCGCTCGGCGTGGCCATGGCGCTGCTGGTATGGATGTATCTGATTTCCCTGGTCGTGCTGGTGGGCGCGGAATTCAATGCCTTGCTGTTCCCACGAGCCATGCTGGGAAAAGAGCTCACGGCGATCAACGGCCCAAAAGCGCTCTCGTAGAGACGTTGCTTGCCACGTCTCTCTCGCCGTAGATCGAAGTGCGGAGGCAGAGACCTAGCAAGCTACGTCTCCACGATGAATATCCTGAAGTTCAGCAACTCCGATTGAGGAGACAGGTTGAGAGTCAGCAAGCTTGAATCGATCGCCTCGGCAGTCATCTCTTCTCCGCGTCGCGCCAAAATCATCTGCACCATCGGTCCGGCCTGTAATACCGAAACAGCCATGCGTGACCTTCTCCGCCTTGGCATGGATATCGCCCGCCTCAACTTCTCCCACGGCACCCACGACGACCACGCCCAACACATCCAACGCCTGCGCCGCGCCGCCGAGCGCGAAGGACGCACCCTTTGTATCCTGCAGGATCTGCAAGGCCCGAAAATCCGCACCGGACCACTCGAGCGGCACGAGCCTGTCCTGTTGAAGTCCGGCTCCGTCGTCACCATCACCCCGCAAGATGTGCCCGGCACAGCCACGCGCATCTCCACCACATTCCCCGATCTTGCCCGCGAACTGACCGCTGGCGCCCGCATCCTGCTCAGCGACGGCCTGATCGAGTTGCGCGTCCGCGGAATCCGCGGAAACGACGTGCTCTGCGACGTTCTCAATGGCGGCATGCTGGGAGAGCACAAGGGCATCAATCTTCCCGGCGTCGCTCTTTCCATTCCCGCGCTGACCGAAAAAGATCGCAAAGACCTCGAATTCGGCCTCCGCCACGGAGTGGACGCGGTCGCGCTTTCGTTCGTCCGCACCGCCGACGACGTCAGCATGGTCAAGCAGATCATCGCTACGCATCACAGCGATGTTCCCGTCATCGCCAAACTGGAAAAACCGCAAGCCGTGGATCACCTCGAAGAAATCCTCGTAGCCGCTGACGGGGTCATGGTCGCGCGCGGCGACCTGGGCGTCGAAATGGCGCCGGAAAAAGTTCCCGTCATTCAGAAGCATGTGATCCGCCGCGCTTACGCCTTGCGCAAACCCGTCATCACTGCGACGCAAATGCTGGAGTCGATGATCGAAAACCCGCGCCCCACACGCGCCGAAGCCAGCGACGTGGCCAACGCCATCTTCGACGGCACAGACGCCGTCATGCTCTCCGCCGAAACCGCCAGTGGCCATTATCCTCGCGAATCGGTCTCCATCATGTCGCGGATCGTGGTGGAAGCCGAACGCAACATGGGCGACTTCGTCCAGTTCCGCCGCCGCCGCGAACATCGCGGACTCTCCGTGGCTGAAACCATCTGCGAATCGATCGCGCACTCCGCGGAAGATTTGCCCATGGGAGCGATCGCGGTCTTCACCGAGACCGGCAACACCGCTCGCATGATTTCGAAATACCGCCCGAAAGCCGCTATCTACGCCTTCACCCACATGGAGCCCGTGGTACAGCGCATGAATCTCTACTGGGGAGTGCATCCCGTACGCTGCCGCCAGGCGCTTTCCGCGGAACAAATGGTGGCCATGGCCGAGCAGGATCTGGTCGGCCGTGGCCTGCTGAAACCCGGGGACGTTCTGGGAGTCGTCGCCGGCACGCGCCAGGCCTCCGGTTCCACCAACCTGATGCGGCTGCACGTGGTCACCGACGAAGAAGCCGCGCGCATCGCTAACCCTAAGAAGCCCCCCTCGAAGAAGCTGCACCCACGGAAACCGCGCTCCGCCCGCCGTCGCAAGTTATAATCTCCCCGTATGCCGCAAGAGATACTCTCGGTGGCCATCTGGGAACCGATCCCGGATATGGAAGCCGCATCGCTCGCGACCCTTCGCGAACTGAGTTCCGTCGTCGCTACGAAAGGCTATGGGCTCGATCTGCTCTACCGCGACCGCGAATCACATTATGTCCTGATCCGCCACTGGAAGTCAGAAGACGCACGCCGCGCCGCGCTGGAAGATCCCGACATGCTGCGCTGCTGGGCCCGCCTGGGAAACGAAATCAAAATCGTGAAAGTCTACGAGACCCTGACCGAAGTGCCTCTAGAAAGCCCGAAGTAAGCGACTCACGTAGCGACAGCCGCCTCGGCTGTCCGGCTAGAGCGAAGCTCGGCCGCAACGAGATGAAGGTGATCTAAACTTATCTGAAGAATCTCATGCCCATCCGCGAGTTCTCCGACAACGCCGTCGACCCCAAAGTCCGCGGTTTTCTCCATCTTCCCGATCCCCCCAACGACGACGGCCTTGTCTTGTCCCATGGCGCGGGCTCAAACGCCAGTGCGCCGCTGCTGGTAGCGCTGGCCGACACTTTCAGCGCGAACGGTTTCACCGTGCTCCGCTGCGATCTGCCCTATCGCCAATCCAGATCGTTCGGTCCACCGGGCCCCGGCGATGCCGCCCGCGACCGCGCCGGTTTAGAGAATGCCCTCGCCGCCCTGGGAAAAATGATCTCCGGCCGTCTCTTCCTTGGGGGCCACTCCTATGGCGGACGCCAGTCCAGCATGCTCTGCGCCGAAGAACCAGACCTGGTTACCGCTCTGCTGCTGTTCTCCTACCCGCTGCATCCCCCGCGCAAGCCGGAGCAGCAGCGCATCCAGCATCTACCGGACCTGCGCACGCCGACGCTTTTCGTTCAAGGCACACGCGACCCCTTCGGCTCCATCCCCGAAATGGAGCGCGCTCTGAAAATGATTCCCGCGAAGACGAAATTGTTGGCGGTGGAAGGAGCCGGTCACGATCTGGGATTCAAAGGGAAGGCAATGCAGGAGACACTGCCCAGACAAATATGGTCCGAGCTATCAGGACTTTTATCGTAGGGACGCTGCCTGCAACGTCACTCTCACCATGATTCGGAGCGCCGCCGGCAGAGACGTTAGCAAGCGACGTTTCTACTGTCGATCCGTGTAATTCGTGATATCCGTGGCCAATCCTAGTTCACCCATCCCGACTTCGATCCCCCATTGCCTTTGTGGGTGTCGTCATCGGGCGGAATGTAATTCCCATGCTCGTCGAAGTGGACTTGGCGGTCATGCTTCGACATGTAGACTTCAAACTTCTTCGCCGCCCGGCGCCGCTTCCAGCGGTAGTAGGAATTGCGTGCGCCGTAGTAGCGTTCCGCGAATCCGACGTTCACCAGCGCCGGCTTGATGCCGCGTCTTACATAAAGCCAGCCAAACAGTAGTCCGCCCAGATGGGCCACATACGCTACGCCGCCGCTGCCGGACATGGCAAACGCCAACGTGACCACAATCAGGATGCCCACAAAGTACTTCGCCTTGATCATAAAGGGGAACGGAATCATCATGATTTC
>PLEA01000444.1 GCA_003136335.1 Acidobacteriaceae bacterium
GGCCTGATCGCAGCGATCGAGCGAGCCTTCGCACCCCGACAATAAAAAAAGTTTCCTCAGTGCGCCTCGGTGTCCACTGTGGTTAAGCTTTTGGTTTGCTATTCCGTAACCGAACAACTGCAGTCGGCCGGCACGACATGCGCCAGCAGAAAGTCCGCCACGCGCCTATACGCGTCAATCTGGTTTTCCACCCGCGCAAACCCGTGCCCTTCGTTGTCGTAGATCTTGTAGTCGACAGTGCCCCCGCGCTTCTTGATCGCCTCAACCACCTGCTGAGTCTCCGACTTCGGACAGCGCGGATCGTGCCCGCCCGCTAACAGCAGCAGCGGCACCTCGATCTGGTCAATGAAGTTAATCGGCGAGCGCTCTTCATATAGCGCCTTGTTCTTTACCACATCGCCCATCGTTGCCAGGTCGGACTGCTGCAGCACCGGATCTTCATTTTCAATTTCGGTGAACCAGTTGACGAAAGGCACAATGGGCACGCCCGCAGCCCATACCTCCGGAGCCTTCGTCACCGCCATCATGCTCAGGTACCCGCCATAGCTTCCACCCATCACGGCGACCTTCTTCGGATCGAGATGCCCGGTCTGCTTGATCCAGTCCACGCCCGCCAGCACATCCTGCAAATCGCCCCCGCCCATATCGAATAGATTCGCCTGCTGAAACTCCTTGCCGTACCCGGTCGAACCGCGGTAGTTCGGCGCGAGCACCATGTATCCCTGGTTCGTGGCGTATTGTACGAAGCGGTTGAAAGAATTCATGGTCTGCGACGTCGGCCCGCCGTGAATGTAGACGATGGCCGCATTCTGCCCGTTCCGCGCCATGTTGAAGGGCACATAGAGAAACGCGGAGATCGTCCACTTGCCATCGCGGCTGGGATAGTGCACCAGATACGGCTCAACCATGTCCTCCGAACGCACTCCAGCCACAAGCGAGTGCGTGACCTGCTGCGACGTGCCCGTCGGCAAGTTATGGACCCACAGATCACCGGGAACAGTAGGACCGTTGTGGTTATAGAGTATGCGCGAGCCGTCCGCACTGAACGCCGAATGCCCGCCCACAGGCTCGTTCACGCCTTTCGCGACGGGTAGAGCAGTCGATTTGCCGGTAGCGAGGTCAAACAGATAGATGTCCTCGTTCCCGTCAACATTGGCGCTGAAGGTGATGCGCTTGCCGTCAGGCGAGAACTCGCCTCCGCGAATTTCCCATTTGTCCTTGGTGAGCCACTTGATTGTCTCCGGAACGAAATATCCTCCCGTTGCACCTTTCATCCCGACGTCCAGCAACCCGATGTTGTCATATCCGTTGCCAGCATTCGATCTGACCAGCACGGTCTCAGCATCTTTCATTCCGATCCACGCGAAATCGTTCGCATAGTACCGCTGCTCGCCCTCGTGTGGCGTGAGCAGAGTGCTCTTTCCCGTCGCCACATCGGCGATGAAGATATTGGAGTCCGTACCCTTCGCCTGCTCCCGCGTAAAAACGACGAACCTTCCGTTCTTCGACCAGATCGGCCCGTAATTTCCCTTATCCTGCGGCGTGTTCGTAGTGAGGTGCTTCACCTCGCGCATCACCATGTCGTAGATATCGATCTCGTAAGCCGCGGAAGTCTTCGGCTTCACTTCATATGCCAGATAGCGCCCGTCAGGCGACCAAGTCGGGTTGATCTCGGCAATCTCGCGCGTCTGGGTGAGGTTCACAACCTTGCCAGTCTTCGGCGAGACCAGAAAAATATCCCACTGCTCGTCGCCGTCATAGTCAGACTGATACGCGATCCACTTTCCGTCAGGCGACCACGCCGGCGCAGTCTGACGTTGGTCGCTCACTGTCAACTGCACCGGCCATCCGCCTTCGGCAGGAACGAGCCACAAATTATTCCGTCCGCTCATGTTCGAGATGAACGCGATGCTCTTTCCGTCCGGCGACCACGTCGCACGCCCGACCTGACGCGTCATCCAAAGCTTCTCGATGGTCAGGCTCCGCGCCTCAACCTGCGCGTTGGGCTTCGACGAAATCTTTTTGGGATCGGTAACGGCCTGAGGCACAGGCAAAGTCTGGGCAGCGCTCTCAACAACAACGGTGCTCATAAGGATGACGATAGCAAGGAGTGCGCACAGGCGCATGACGCGGAACCTCTCAGTAAGGTAAAAAGGAAAGTCTAGCAGAGCCCGTTTTTGCTCTGTCACTTCCGAGCCCTCGATTAGGTCGTGCCATGAATTGTTCTGCGTTCCGCGCAGGTCTTCCCGCTCCCGATGGACGATCTCGAAGATACAATTTTCGAAGGCGAATGCCGAAGCGTCGCATAACCCCGAGTTTTATCGCGGCAATTTGACCTGCGCGAAACCGGCGACACCTTTTTGGACACCCGCGGATGGGGCAAGGGAGCCGTCCGGATCAACGGTCATGCCCTCGGCCGTTTCTGGAATCTCGGACCCCAGCAGACCGTCTACGTTCCTGCTTCCTGGCTCCGAAAAGGAATAAACGAAGTCGTTGTGTTTGCCCAGGATCAGCCAAAGTCCCATCGTATTCGTGGATTGAGCGCACCGGTGCTGGATCAATTAGGAAGTGAGTAGATTCTCTGTTTGGTGGACGACGACGTTACGCTTTCGCGTTCTTGTTCATCTCCACCGTGCTCCACGTTTTATCCCCAGCATGGCACACACTCTCCAGCGCGCAATCCGCGCACTTGGGCTTGCGCGCGATGCACAACCTGCGTCCATGCCAGATGATCTGATGCGAAAACAGAATCCACTTTTCCCGTGGAATGCTCCGCATCAGATCCTGCTCAATTTTCTGCGGATCATCCTGCGTCGTCAGTTCTAGCCGTCGCGAGATGCGGTGCACATGCGTGTCGACCACCACGCCTTCCGCCATCTTGAACCACGTCCCCAGCACCACGTTCGCGGTCTTCCGTGCGACGCCCGGAAGCGTAAGAAGTTTCCCCATCTCTTCCGGAACCTGCCCGCCGAACTCCGCGACAATCTTTTTCGCCGCCCCCACCACTGACTTGGATTTATTGCGGAAGAATCCGGTTGATCGTACGTCCGGTTCCAGTTGTTCCGGAGTGAGCGCCGCGAAGTCCGCCACCGTAGGATATTTGCGAAACAATTCCGGCGTGACCCGGTTGACATTGACATCCGTCGATTGCGCCGACAAGATGGTCGCCACCAACAGTTCCCACGCGCTATTGTGAGTCAATGCACACGTCACATCCGGATAAAGCTGGTCCAACCGCCTCAATATTTCAGCCACGCGCTCCGGCGCCACGGGGTCGTAAGACTTAGCCGTCCGAGAGCCTTTCGCTGGTATGGAACCAACCCGCGCGGAACCAACCCGTGTGGGTCCGGGTCTCTGACCCGGACGGCCAGGGCGCAGCCCGCCGCTTTTCGCCGCCGCGCGCTCCACCCGCGCTCCTTCATGACGCCCCGTCTTTGCCGGTTGCCGAGGAACTATCCCGCGTACCATATCCCTGCCTCGCTGGAGAACGAGCCTACTCGCCCGTCCGCTTTTCATGCTGGATTCTATCGCAACCAAGCGAGTGCCGGCATTGCCACACCCGAATGGCCTTTCGTAATCCCGGAGACTTAGCGGTCCAATTGACGAGCACGCACCCGCTAGGTACTCTGAAGATGATCCAAAACAGGTCGAGGAAGCTCCCGTGGCAGTCAAGTCCATCCAACTCGGGCAAGTCTGGCGCAAGGACGACGACGGAAAAGACTACCTCGTCACCAAGGTTTACAGC
>PLEA01000273.1 GCA_003136335.1 Acidobacteriaceae bacterium
ACGCCGTAGTTGTTGGTGAAGTCTAGGAGGATGTGGCTGAGTCCGGCCAGGCACGCGTAGACGAACAGCAGACCCCAGCGCGGCGGCAGGTTGGGGTTTTTGATCTTGCGGCCGCGGAGGCGCCATAGCAGATACACGAAGCCGACTACGGCCACGGCGTCGAGCGGAACGCCGAGGAGCGAGTGGGTGAATCCGCGATGATGGGCGAAGCCGAATGCGGAACCGCGAAGCAGGCCTCCAATTATGTCCAAGTCGGGAGCTTCGGCGGCGAGGGTCAGCGTGAGCGTGGCCAGCGCGGTGTTGCGGTTGAGTCCGGCGCGTCCCATGCAGGCGCCGGTCAGGAAGTGGGTGAAAGGTTCCAAGCGATTGAAGGATTCTATTCTGACACGCCGAAATGCGCCAACTGTGCGGCTTAGCGCGGCGGTGCCAGCAAGGTTAGAGCATCGGGCACGACCGTGATTTCGGCGGGGAGCGTGCCCAGGAGTTCGCCGTCGGCTTCAACGTAAATCTTGCGTAGTTCTTGCGCGGCGGTGGAGGACGATCGGTACTGGCACGACACTCGCATGCTGTGAGACAGATCGATGCCGGGGATTGTCCAAGGAAGACGCAGCAGGCCGCGGGTCACGTAGGCGAGATAGGCTGCTCGGCTGGCAGTCCGGCAGAAGACCAGGCGCATGTCATTCCGGTCAAGAGAAGCACCGGGAGCGAGTTCCTGCAGGACTCCGCCAAAGTTGCGGATGCGGACCGCCATCAGTTCGGTGACTTCGGCGGAGCGGGGAGCGTCGGAGCTGGCCTCGAAGTACTCCGCCACGAATCGCGTCATGGGATAGTTGAACCATAGATGCCACGCTTTGGCATAGTAGGCCGCCATGCCCATGCGCTTCTTGGATCCGCGGTGCAGTTTGTAGAAGAGGTGAGCGTCCACTCCGATGCCGGCGGCGACTATAAAATAACGCGACGCAGGATTGCCCTTGAGGTCGGCATAGTTGACGCGCCCAAGCGCTATGCGGCGTGGCGCGGCCTGCAGCGAGGCTTTAGCCGCGGCGACCACCTTGAGGGGAAGATCGAGGTCGTGCGCCAGAGCGTTGGCGGTGCCCATGGGCAGAATAGCCAGCGCGGTGGAAGAGTTGGCGAGGACTTGGAGGATGTTATGAATGGTGCCGTCGCCGCCACAGGCGAAGATGGTGTCGCAACCGGAGTCGACGGCTCGGCGCGTTTCTTCGACCGCGTGATGGGGAGACTCCGTGGGAACCAGATCCGCATCAACGCCTCCAGTTCTGAGGGCTGCGAGTGCGGATTCCAATTCCTGCTGGCGCTGCTTGCTGCCGCCGGATTCCGGGTTGTAGAGCAACGCTGCCTTGCGCATGGCGTGGTCGAAGCTGGATTGTACCTGAGACGTTCCGCACAGTTTGCTCGGTTTGCTCGCGGACGACTTGGCAAGTGGTTTGATTTGGCATAAGCTTGGCGCACTAACAGGGGCGTCTTTCCACATCCGTTTCTCGGCTGTTTGGGACTCGAATTTCAAAATTGAATTCAGGAGGATGACCAGATGAAAACTCTGGCGCTGGTGCTGTGCGGTGCTTTGTTCTGCTTGGGCGCGACGGCGCAGGATCATGCCTCGCACATGCAGGCCCACCCGGTCACGCTGGTGAAAGGTTTGGGCGATCTTCATCACCCGGTTTCCACGCATAATCCAGAGGCGCAGCAGTTCTTTGACCAGGGGCTGCGTTTTATTTATGCCTTCAACCATGACGAGGCGGCACGATCGTTTCAGCACGCCGCGGGACTTGATCCCAAACTCGCGATGGCCTACTGGGGCGTCGCTGAGGCGGTGGGACCCAACTACAACGATCCCGCGGATCCCGAACGTTACAAGCGCGCGCATGACGCGGTGCAGAAAGCCGTGGATTTGTCTGCGGGAACTCCGCCCAGCGAGCAGGCTTATATCCAGGCGATGGCGAAGCGGTTTCCGGCGGATCCGAATTCCGATCTGAAGAAGGCGGCCGAGGAATATCACGATGCCATGCGGCAAGTCTCGGCCGAATTTCCCGACGACCTGGATGCGGCCACGCTTTTTGCCGAGGCGGGGATGAATCTGCATCCGTGGGGACTGTGGCATCAGGATGGCACGGCCGAGGCTGGCACGGATGAAATCGTGGCGACGCTGGAATCGGTGATGAAGCGCGATCCCAACCATCTGGGCGCGATCCACTATTACATTCATACGGTAGAGGCCTCGAATAATCCCGAGCGCGCTCTGGCTGGCGCGAACAAACTGGCAGCGCTCGCACCCGGGGCAGGACACATCGTGCACATGCCGGCGCACGTTTACATTCGCACTGGCGATTACGAGGCTGCGATCAAGACCAACGAGCAGGCGGCGGAAGTCGATCGGGCCTACATCAAGGCGACGGGCGTGCAGGGCATTTACCCGATGATGTATTACAGCCACAACCTGCATTTCGTCGCGATGTGTGGTGCGATGAACGGACGGTATGCGGAGGCGCGGAAGAATGCGGACCTGCTGGCCGCGAATGTCGGGCCGCACGTGAAGGAGATGCCGCCGCTCGAGGGTTTCATGACCATCCCCATGGCGGTGGAAGTTCGTTTCCATCATTGGAACGAAATTCTGAAGATGCCGGCGCCGGACCCGGCCATGAAAGCCACAACCGGCTTCTGGCATTTCGCGCGCGGGGTGGCACTGGCAGGCACGGGCAAAGTGAGCGAGGCCGAGGCGGAGTACAAGATTGTTTCTGACGCCCAGGCGGCGACTCCTCCTGACGAAATCTTCAACGCACCCATCAACAACAAGACCAAGGACATTCTGGAGATTGCCAAGGACGTCCTGGGCGCGAAGATCGCCGTGGCGAAGAAGGACACCAACGGCGCGATCGCCCAGCTCCGGGAAGCTGTCGCGATCCAGGACACGCTCAAGTACGGCGAACCGCCTGATTGGTTTTTTCCCGTCCGGGAATCGCTGGGCGCGGCTCTGCTTCTGAACGGGGACGCAGCGGACGCGGAGAAAGTATTCCGCGAGGACCTCGACCGCAATCCG
This sequence comes from Acidobacteriaceae bacterium, assembly GCA_003136335.1. The sequence continues at coordinate 3,056 of PLEA01000273.1, forward strand.
CGAAATCCGCGCTCGCTGTGGGGATTACGCCAGGCCTTGCTGCAGCAGAAGCGCGACTACGATGCGGGATTCGTTCAGAAACAGTTTGAGGCGTCCTGGAAGGGTGGGCCCGAAGCGCTGAAGCTGGATGATCTGGTGTGAAAAGGGTCGCGTCGGGACAGCCGCCTCGGCTGTCCCGACGTGTTTTGTTCCGCCTATAATCTTCTGCGATGCCTGCCGTGAAAGACGCCGAAAAAAAGATTGGAGCTCTGCGCGAGAAGATTCGACACGCTGAGCATCTTTATTACGTTCTGGACAATCCGGAGATCAGCGACGCGGAATTCGACAAGCTGATGCGGCAACTGAAGGATGTGGAGAGCGAGCATCCGTCGCTGGTGACCCAGGATTCGCCTACGCAGCGCGTGGGGGGCAAGCCACGCGAGGGATTCGTCAAGGTGCGGCACTCCACGCCGATGCTGTCGCTCGACAATACCTACAACGAGGAAGAGTTGCGCGACTGGGAGCGGCGCGTACACGAACTTAGCGGGCGCAGCGACGTTGACTACGTCTGCGAACTGAAGCTCGATGGCATGTCCCTGGCCCTGGTATATGAAGATGGCGAACTGGCGCGAGGGGTGACTCGCGGCGATGGAACCGTCGGGGAAGATGTCACGCTCAACGTGCGAACGGTGCACTCCGTGCCATTGTCGATTCCGAAGGATCGGCTGAAGAAGGCAGGAATTCCTGCGGATTTCGGAGTTCGCGGCGAATTGCTGATGCCTCTCGCCTCGTTCAAGAAGATGAATGAGGAGCGCGAGAGCAAGGGGCTTTCTTTGTTTGCCAATCCGCGCAATGCGACTGCGGGCACGGTGCGTCAGCTGGAATCGAGGGTGACGGCGGAGCGGCGGCTCGATTACTTCTCATACATGCTGCTGGTGAACGGGCGAACTTTATTTGATCGGCACTCGAAGTCGCTGGATGCGCTGGAGGCTGCCGGGTTCAAAGTCAATCAGGCTCGGAAGCTTGTGCACTCGATGGACGAAGTCTGGGCCTTCATTCAGGAGTGGGAAGGAAAACGCGAAGCGCTGCCGTATGAGATTGACGGCATTGTGGTGAAGGTCGACCGCATCGCCCTGCAGGATGAACTCGGTTTTACGGGCAAAGCTCCGCGGTGGGCGATTGCTTACAAGTATGCGGCGCGGGCCGGGATCACAAAGCTGGAAGACATTCGTGTGCAGGTTGGGCGTACGGGAAAGCTTACACCGGTGGCCATGCTGGCGCCGGTTCTGATCGGGGGAACAACTGTCCGCAACGCCACGCTGCATAACATGGACGAGATCGAACGACTGGGCGTGAAGATCGGCGACTGGGTGCAGGTCGAGCGCGGCGGCGATGTGATCCCCAAGATTGCGAAAGTGGTGGATGCCGATAAGGATCATCCGCGCGGGACGCGAGACTTCGTGATGCCGGAAAACTGCCCGGTGTGCGGCACGAAGGTAGTTCGTACCGAGGGCGAGGTCGATTATCGCTGCGTCAATGCCAACTGTCC
>PLEA01000055.1 GCA_003136335.1 Acidobacteriaceae bacterium
CCTACGCTCCCGCCTTCACCGGCCCCGTCGAGTCGCGCACCACAAACTCCGGATCGATGACGATCTCCAAATCGGTCACCACCGCCCTCCCCGCCTTCGGTAACAACCGGTCGCACATAATGTGACCAATCCGGTCGCGCGGAATATGCACGGTAGTCAATGCCGGGTAGCAGAACTCGGAGAGCTTCACGTTGTCGAAGCCAGTCACGGACATATCCTGGGGAACTCGAATTCCGCGCTCGCGCAGTTCGCGGAGCGCCCCCACGGCCATGACGTCGTTGACGCAGATGATCGCGGTCGGCTGATATCCGGACGAGAGCAGCGCGCGCGTAGCTTGCCTGCCGCCTTCCAGCGTGTCTGCGTCGGCGGACTTCACCTCGAGCGACGAATTCCGCGCCACTGCGTCCAGCACCGCTTTCATCCGCTCGTTGATCGGTCCGAGCATGGCATGATGTCCGACAAAGCCCAGGCGACGGTGTCCCATGTTGTGCAAATAGTCCATCACTTTGTCGATGCCGCGCCGGTAGTTGACGCGGATGTTGGTGATATTCTGACGGGGTTGTCCTACGTCGTAGAACACAACGGGAATGCGGCTTTCGGTGAGTTCCTTGATTAACGCGGGCTCCATCTCGGACACAATGGCAGCCAGACCCGCCACACGACGGCCGATCATCAAGCGGATGCTCGAGACCAGTTGCTCCGACCGGTAGTCGGTATTGGCCACCACTACTTCGTATCCGCGGGCATGCGCATCCGACTCGATGGTTTTATAAATATCAAAGAAGAACGGATTCTCCATGTTGGAAGCGATCACCCCCAAGGTGCGGCTCTTGCCACCGGCCAGATTTCGCGCGTGGAGATTGGGATGATACTTGAGTTCCTCGATCGCCTTCACAACGCGGGCCCGGGTGGAACTTTTGACTACGCTTGCATGATTCAACACCCGGGACACGGTGGCGGTGGATACTCGTGCTCGAAGAGCCACTTGTTCGAGGTTCATTGAGATTCCCCATTGTACCTGCTATTCAGCGGACTGGGACCTTGCCTGGCCGCCGAAGGGGGCCAAATTCGGGCTGAACCGGGCACGGGCAGCGGTTGACGGGTCTTGAGCCGATAGTGTAAGCTGCTCCGCAAGCGTTTACAGCATGAGCCAACCCACTACCGTCCGTCAGCAGGACCAGGGATTTGTGCGCGGCCTGAATCTCTTCGATTCCACCATGGTGGTGGTCGGGGCCATGATTGGTTCGGGTATCTTCATTGTTCCGGCGGAGATGGCCCGTTACCTTGGAAGCGCAGGCTGGCTGCTCGTGGCATGGGGCGTCACCGGCATTCTCACGATCACCGGAGCCCTGTGCTACGGAGAACTCTCCGCGATGATGCCGCAGGCGGGCGGTATGTATGTCTATCTTCGCGAAGCTTATTCCCCTTTGTGGGGCTTTCTCTATGGCTGGACATTATTCTCGGTCATTGAGACCGGGACGATCGCCGCGGTGGCGGTGGCCTTTGCACGATTTTCCGGTGTGCTGTGGCCGCTGATTTCGGAAGACAAATATCTGATTGCTCCCATCCGCCTCTCAAGCCACTATGCGCTGTCACTCTCAACTGCTCAATTGCTTGCGATTGGCGTCATCGCGTTGCTGACGTTCAGCAATACTCTTGGGCTCCGCTACGGGAAACTGATTCAGAATGTATTTACGATCGCCAAGACGGGCGCACTGGGCGGTCTGATTGTGCTGGGGATTCTTCTTGGAAGAAACGCCTCCGCGCTCCACGCAAATTTCAGTAGCCCGTGGCATGCGCGCGGGATCGACTCTCTGGGAGGCGGGCTCACTGCTGCGACGATGTCCGGCCTGCTCATCGCTATATGCCTCAGCCAAACCGGGGCGCTGTTCTCGGCCGATTCATGGCACAACATTGCCTTCGCCGCCGGTGAGGTTAAACAACCGGAGCGCAATCTCACCCTCGCCATGGTGATCGGCGCAACCGTGGTGATTGTGCTTTATGTTCTCGCAAACATCGCCTATCTGGTGACGCTCCCTTTGCAGGCAATCCAGCATGCGCCGGCCGATCGCGTGGGGACCGCGACGTTGCGGGCGATCTTTCCGGGTGTTGGGACTTCGGTCATGGCGGCGGCCATCATGGTCTCGACCCTCGGCACGATCAACGCCCTCACCTTGACGGGAGCACGCGTCTACTATGCGATGGCTCGCCAGCGGCTCTTCTTCCCTTTCGCCGGCAGACTCAACTCGGCCAACGTACCTGCGTCTTCTCTAACCCTCCAGGGCCTCTGGGCTGCATTCCTTGTGCTTCCGCGCACGTACGATGCCGCGACGAAGGCATGGGGAAATCTATACAGCAATCTGCTCGAGTACGTTATTTCCGCGGCGTTGATCTTTTATGTGCTGACGGTAGCTGGGGTGTTCCGCCTGCGCATCAAGCGTCCTGACGCGCCGCGCCCGTACCGCGCGATCGGATATCCCGTGGTCCCCGCCTTTTATATTCTTGCGGCTAGCGCAATTCTGGCAGTACTGTTCGCCTATCGCCCGGCTACGACGTGGCCGGGACTGCTGATTGTTCTGTTGGGAGCTCCAATTTACCTATTGATCGGCTGGGCGGGCGGAGGACGGGATGCGAAGACTTCTCACTCTCAAGCCGTGGATCTCCAGGATGCAAAGTGAGTTGCAAGAACCTAAATATTCCGGACGGAGTCG
>PLEA01000385.1:0-316 GCA_003136335.1 Acidobacteriaceae bacterium
GGCTCATCCGCACTGACGTGCAGAAGGGATACATCGACTTCGCTCGCGCCTAAGTCCTGCGTCCTCGCCACATCTCGTGTCAGTGCGGTTATTCTGTGACCACCGCTTTCACCAGATTTCGCGGATGGTCCACGTCGTATCCCTTGTTCACCGCGACATGATAGGCAAAGAGTTGCAGAGGAATCACTTCGACAATGGGCAATAGCAGCTCCGGAGCCGCGGGGACGTGGAAGACGTGATCTGCAATGGCCGCGACTTCCTTATCGTTCTCGGCCGCGACCGCGACTAGCGGACCGCGGCGCGATCTTACTTCCTT
>PLEA01000385.1:344-5423 GCA_003136335.1 Acidobacteriaceae bacterium
TTTTCCGCCTTGAAGTGCACGGCGCCGAATTCTTCGGCAAGAGCGTCCCATGTGCTGAGCTGTTGTTCGATCGCGTCGGGAAGCCGCATCAGACGCTGCAGATACGACCGAGTCACTTCCGACGTCATCCTTCCGCGTTTGCGCGCGAGGAACAGCGCCATAAGGTAGAGGATCGTGAGCTGCGTGGTAAAGCTTTTCGTAGCAGGGACCGATAGTTCCGGTCCAGCCCCTGAGATCAACGCGGCACTGGCTTCGCGCACAATGGTTGTGTCCAGAACATTCGAGATCGCAACGGTCTTCACTCCGCGAGTCAGGGCTTCGCGTTGTGCCGCGATCGTGTCCGCAGTCTCGCCCGATTGCGTAATCACCATGACGATCGGTTCCACCGCTGCGTGGGTCGAGCGATAGCAGTATTCGCTGGCGTACTCCACGTCGACGGCTACGCCCGAAAGATCTTCAATCATGATTTCGCCCGCCAAGCCAGCATGGCGACTCGACCCGCTGGCAGCGATGATCAGCTTCTCGAAGGTGAGGAGCGCGCTTTCGATGGCGTGCAGTTCTCCGGGAAAGATGATGTCGTCCTTGAGGTGCTTCTCGACAGTCTTCGCGATGGCCGCAGGCTGCTCGTAGATTTCCCGCCGCATGGCGTGCGAATGTTTCTGGTTAGTGGCGTTCTTCTTTTGTTTCTCTTTTTGTTTGGCTGGAGTCATCTGGGGCTGAGACTAAATCATTTTCCGTATAACCGGCAAACCGCAAAGAGTAGCGCCGCCGTCCCGGCGGCTGTCCGGCGACAGCCGGCAACGGCTCTACTTTCCGACAGTCACGCCTTCGAAGTGGGCTTCAATTTCTTCCAGGGTTTTGCCCTTGGTCTCGGGTAAGAACCAGGTCGCCGTGATGAAATAGATTACCGTGCAGGCGGCGAAGCCGAAGAACATGGTCGAGTATCCATACTTGCCGACCGTGGGCAGGAAAACCGCCGCGATGGTTGTGGACACGGCCTGGTTGAGCACTAACGCGATGCTCATACCGTTGGAGCGGATGCGGGTCGGCATCAACTCCGACAAGGCCAGCCAGACGCAGACGCCCGGACCGACCGCGTAGAACGCCATGAACACAAACAGAGTGATGGCGACCGTCCAGCCATTGCGCGGAAGCGGGACCAGGCTGATCAGCGCGTTCTCAATTCTAAGCGGCGCTGCGCGCGAGGCATCGAGGTTGCCGAACGGATTCGAGAAAAACGCCACAACCTTGTTGGCGGGTACGCAGCTCTCGCGCGTGATCTCGATGGGCTTCGCGGCGGGGTCGTCGGAACGGACCACCTGGCTTGCCGCACGAAAATCTCCGTACGAATAAATGAGGACCAGCGACGTCGGACGATTGGCTTTCCCGTTGCTGGAAGTACCCGTTGCAGTCAGAAGCCTGGCAGCTAATCCTTCGTCGTAGAGGAGTGTGAGTTTCTGGTCGGGAGTGACCATGGACTGAACTGCACTTTTGGTATCTACGCGCTGTCTCTCCGTCCCGAGGAAAAGGATTCCGGTGCAAATCAGCGATACGATAATTCCGGCAGTACCTATTCCTAAGAGGAACTTACGGCCCTTGCGGTCGACCAGCACGACGCCGCCGAAGGTCACGGCGAAGTTGATAATGGTGAATACGACGTAACCCCAGTGCGCAGCGACGTCAGAGAGCCCGCTTTGCAGGAGAATGTTGGTGTTGTACGCGATGATCGAGTTGATGCCGGTCGCCTGATTGCAGGCGAGGATGATGCAAGCCAGCACGAACGGAATTACATATTTGCGGCGCAGGAGCGACTCGTGGGCCTTTGACCCGCTCGAATGTTTTCCCTGTTCCGCGGCGGTTACTTCCTGCATTTCCCTGAGTTCGAGATCCGCCTGCGCCGTCGTGCGCGAGCGAAGAAGCGCAGTATAAGCAGCTTCTTGTTTGCCGCGGCGCAAGAGCCAGCGCGGCGACTCCGCAACCAGCAGGCTGCCGATTACAAATAAAATTCCCGGCGGCAATGAGACCCAGAAAATGCCGCGCCACGCCGTATCCTTAAATGCGAGCAGTCTGGCGGCGTCGCCGAGCTTGGCCACCTGGTTTACGCGGAAGCTGAAGTAAACGCCGACCAGCGCCGCGGCCACAATTCCCAGCGTCAGCAGCCATTGGAAGATGCCGGTGCCTTTGCCGCGGCTCGATGCCGTCAGACACTCAGCCAGATAGAGCGGCACGACGACGCCGATCAAACCCGCGCTAACGCCCTGCAAAAGTCGGCCGAAGACCAACGGTCCATAACCGTGCGACAGCGCAATCATGGGAATGCTGATGACGAACATGACGCCGCTCAACGCCATCAGGGACTTGCGGCCCATCCAGTCCGCCAGTAATCCCGCGAACAGCGTGGAGAGCACGCTGCCCAGCAACACCGCGGCGACCACGATAGAGAGTTGTCCGGCGTTGAGGCCGGAGGTTGCCTCCAGATAGGGCAGCGCGCCGGCAATGATGCCGACGTCGACGCCATAGAGCAGTCCGCCCAAGCCAGCCACGATCAGAAGGAAGCGGTTATAAAAAATCTTTTTGTCGTCGAGCGCGGAAGCAGTGCCGGTTGCGATGTCAGCAGTCATAGATTACTTGCACCGAGTTGTTTGCACCTGGATTGTTTGCACCTGGATTCGTCTTCACCTGGATGATGCGAAAGAACCGACTGCCTGTGATTCTGAAATGCACCTGAATTGTAGCGTAGGTCGAAGAACAGGCCAGCAAGATTGCTTCAGCACTCACGGTCACGAACTGCTAAGAGATGTGGCCTATTACGTCTTCCGCGCTGGCGAGGAAAGACGCAGCAAGCTAGGTTTCTACGGAATGGCTGTCGCTTGGCACTAATCACGGGCTTGGCTGTTCAGCTACAATACCCAAGCCGCGCACGTTCTCCGTTGCGCGTCCAAGAAAATAAATTCCGGATGAGATACGGATTCATCATCGACAACCGAAAGTGCATCGGCTGTCATGCCTGCACCGTGGCCTGCAAGACGGAGAACCATGTTCCGCTCACGGTGAACCGCACGTGGGTGAAGTACGTGGAGAAGGGAACATTTCCCAACACCCGGCGCGTCTTTCAGGTGACCCGCTGCAATCACTGCGAGAATCCGCCTTGCGTCACGATCTGTCCGGTCACGGCGATGTACCAGCGCAAAGACGGCATCGTCGATTTCAGTTCTGAGCGCTGCATCGGGTGTAAGGCGTGCATGCAGGCTTGCCCGTACGATTCCATTTATATCGATCCGGACGAGGGCACCGCGGCCAAGTGCCACTTCTGCGCACATCGCACGGAAGTTGGGCTGGAGCCTTCCTGCGTAGTGGTGTGTCCCGAGCACGCCATCATCGCCGGCGATCTTGACGATTGCGATGGAGAGATCGCGCAACTATTGGCGCGCGAGCCGGTGCGCGTGCGCAAGCCCGAGCAGGGCACGCGGCCCAAGCTCTACTACATTGATGGAGACGAGAGCGCAATTGTGCCCACGGCGGCGCGCCATGAATCGATCTACATGTGGGCGGAGCGCAACCAAAACGTGCACGGCGGCGGAGCGCTCTATCCGCCCGACAGTCCGCTGCTGCAGAAGAATGCTCTGGCAGCGTATGACGTTTCGCACGCGCGTCCGTGGAGCTGGCAGGTTCCGGCTTACTGCTGGACGAAGTCGATCGGCTCCGGCGCGCTCGCCATTCCCGCGATCGCGATGCTGCTGGGGCGTTTGGGAGCAGATCGCTGGCGGGATGTGGTGCTCTCAACGATCGCGCTGCTCTTCACTGCTCTGACTACGGTGCTTCTGGTTTGGGATCTCGAACACAAGGCACGATTTTTGCGAGTGGTATTCACGCCGCAGAGCAAATCGTGGCTGGCGCGCGGAGCTTTCATTCTGATCGCTTACAGTGGGCTGAGTGGGCTGTTCTGGCTGGGATCCGTGCTGGGAATAAGTGCGGTCACGTCTGTCCTCTTGTGGCCGACGGTGCTGGTCGGATTTTTCGCTGCCATGTACACCGCATTTCTTTTTGGACAGTGTGAAGGTCGAGATCTGTGGCAGACTCCGCTGCTGCCGGTGCATTTGGTGGTGCAGGCGCTGATGTGCGGGGCTGCCGTGCTGACGATGTTGCCGTCCGCCGTTGGCGGGTCGGCGCCGGTCTTGTCGGTCGCGAAAGAAGCGCTTGGATTCACGCTCATTTTACACTTGCTGATTGTTGCGGCTGAATTCATGATGCCGCATGCGACCGACAACTCGGCTTACGCGGCGCGCTTGATCACGCACGGCGCATTCAAGAACTGGTTCTGGGGAGGGACAGTTGTGCTGGGGGGAGTTTTGCCGCTTTTACTTTTGTGGTTGGCTCCTTCTGATTTTTACGCCGCGTTCGCGGGAGTGCTGGCACTGGCGGGGTTGTTGATCTTTGAGTGGTGTTTCGTTATGGCCGGGCAGAGCGTGCCAAACAGTTAGTTGTTTCTCGCGGGCCCAAGAGGCCGAGCTTTGGTCGGCGGACAGCCGAGGCGGCTGTCCCTACATTGTTTTGGAGATTCTGCATGAGTAATGAGTTCAAACGCGACGGAAGCCATCTCGCTTATTGTCCTCCGGTGGAGAAGTGGGATGACTGGGTTGAGCTCGATCCAGAGGCTTGGCCGCGCCGCGTCGAGAAGCACTATTCGCTGGTCCCGACGATTTGTTTCAATTGCGAATCTGCCTGTGGGCTGCTGGCGTATGTCGACAAAGGAACCGGGCAGGTCGCAAAGTTCGAGGGCAATCCGATGCATCCCGCGAGCCGCGGGCGGCTGTGTGCCAAGGGGCCGGCGACTATCAATCAGATTCACGATCCGGATCGCGTGCTTTATCCGATGAAGCGCAGCGGGGCGCGCGGAGCAGGGAAATGGACGCGCACCTCGTGGGACGAAGTGCTGGAAACTTTCGGCGCACGAATTCGCAAAGCAATCCTGGAGGGGCGCGGCGAAGAAGTGATGTATCACGTCGGACGTCCGGGGCACGACTTCATCATGGAGCGGACGCTGCAGGCTTGGGGCATCGACGGTCACAACTCGCACAC
>PLEA01000138.1 GCA_003136335.1 Acidobacteriaceae bacterium
GCGGGAAGAGCGGGAAGGCCGGTAACGCGAGTTCCAGCGTTTTGGGACGCAAGTGCTCTCGTTCCACTTTGCGTGCGGCAGAGCACAACGCCGCACGCGATTTCCCTCTATAGGACCTATGACGTCGTCGTGTGGTGGGCGACACCCGTCGAGATAGCAAGTGCGCTGGCCCGACTTCAGCGAATGAAGGAACTCGATTCCCTCGACTGGGCCAAAGCCACTAATGTGGCCAAAAAACTTTCCCGATTGTGGTCCGTAATTCAGACTTCGGAACGTGTGCGCGCGACGTCGATCGAACTTGTGGATCGCTTCGACCTGCGAGCCGCGGACTCTGTTCAGCTGGGAGCGACGCTGGAATAGTGTGAATACGCTCCTCAGGACCGCGTCTTTCTCACCGCGGATCAAAAGTTGCGAGATGCGGCTATACTCGCCGGCTTCGATGCCAAGCAATTGTGAGTTCCCGCCTACTTCGCAACGCTTGCGTATCCGAAAATGGTCTTCAACTCGAGGAATTCTTCCAGGCCGAACTCACCCCATTCCCGGCCGTTGCCCGACTGTGTGTAGCCTCCAAAGCACCCAGAGAAGTCGACTCTGGCGCCATTGATGTGCACATTTCCCGCTCGAATCCGCTTCGCAACCCGGCGTGCGCGTTCCAGGTTTCCTGCAGTCACAAAGCCTGACAAGCCATAGAGCGAGTCATTCGAACTGCATCATCTTCGTCTTCATAGGGGATCATGCAAAGCACAGGTCCGAAGATCTCTTCCCGGGCAATAGTCATTTCATTGTCGACATCCGCGAACACCGTCGGCTTAACGAAGTAGCCCTTCGTCAGACCATCCGGATGGCCCGGCCCTCCCGCGACCAACTTCGCTCCCTCTTCGATTCCCTTGTGGATGAGGCGCTGCACCTTGTCGAATTGGGCCTTGTTCGCCAGCGGTCCAACGTTGAAGTCTCCTGCAAATGGATCCCCGACTTTAGCAGCCTCAGCTGCCTGCTTCGCCGCCGCGACCGATGCAGCCGTCTTGGATCGAGGAATGAGCATGCGGGTCGGCGCGTTGCAGGATTGTCCGGTGTTGCGAAAGCATTCCGGTACGCCCTGCTTGACCGCTTTCTCGAGGTCAGCGTCATCCAGAATGATGTTGGCGACTTGCCTCCCAGTTCCTGCGTCACCCGCTTCACGGTGGGTGCGGCGACCTGGGCTACGGCGACACCAGCTCGCGTCGATCCAGTGAACGACACCATGGCCACATCCGGATGTGCTGAAATCGCAGCTCCGTCGGTAGGACCATCCCCACTCACCAAATTGAAAACGCCAGGTGGAACACCAGCTTCGTCAAGAATCTGCGCAAATAAATAAGAGTAAAGTGGAGCAAATTCGCTGGGCTTGAGAACCATGGTGCATCCCGCTACGAGAGCGGGTGCTACTTTGGCCACAACCTGATTCATCGGCCAGTTCCACGGAGTGATCAAACCGCACACTCCAACCGGCTCTTTTCGCATAAGCGTCGAACCCTTCAACTCTTCGAACTTGAAATGCTCCATCACCTTTGCGATTTCCATCAGGTGTGCGAGACCGGCGGGAGCCTGAGTTTTTCGGGAAAGGGAGATGGGAGCCCCATTTCCTGCGAAATGGTCGTGGCCATTTCTTCCAACTTTGACTTGTAAACGTCTATGATGCGGCGCAACAGCGCCAGGCGCTGCTCAACGCTTACTTCCGAATACGCTTCGAACGCGCGCTTGGCCGCTGTCACCGCACGGTCAATATCCGCGGCGCTGCCGAACGAGATCGTTGCAACGGGCTCTTCGTTCGCTGGGTTAATGACGGTGAAGTCGTGGCTCTCCGCCGGATCGACCCATTTTCCATCGATGTAAAACTTGCGTCAATCCTTCATGGTTTCCTATTTCGTTGCGGAGGATAATGCCGGCACTCTTGCTTTGCGACGACAAGGGACGTGCCCGCATGGCATTCCTGGCTCGCGCGGTTCGCTCCTCCATCTGGTCCGAACGATGATGCAACAACTTGATCGCAAACAGGGAGGAATGGGAAGAAGCAGCCAACGCCGAAACTCTTGCGCCCTTATACCTAACGTCGTACAGGGATTTAGTCTGAAGGCTCGCACAGAACTTGGACGATATTATTCGGAAGATAAGCGAGGAAATCTCATCCTGGGAAGTTCGTCCCTGGAAACGTTGACCTTGTATAGAGATTAATGGTGATGAACAACATCAAATGCCACAGCCGAAGCTGAGGATCCGATGTTCAGAATGGAAACCGCACGCTCGAGTTTGTGATGGCCGGTCTTGTGAAAGATGTAACTGAGTCCGACGACACCGACCGCCTCGCCGGCGAAATTCACAGCCAGTCCCGCTGTGCTTCCGGAGAATACGCGAGTCACGGGGTTGAGTTCCTGACCGCCATTGCGGAGGTTGTTTCGAGTTGCGATAAAGTCGGCTGTGCTGAACGCCGCACTGGTCGCGAACAGAAAGGTATTTTCACGGTCCCAAAATCGATGGCTCGGGGCCTCAGGCAGCGTCACTGGTTCCACAGACTTCACCATCGGGTTCGGTTCGATGGAAGCGGGCTGCAGAAGCGCAAAAGAAACTTGCTGCGCCAGCGCCGGTCCGCAAAGACCCGAAATTACAAGCAGAACGGCCGCTTTAGGTTTAAGAATCGCGCCAAGCCAGTTTGTCAGCATAACGTTAGTGAGTGCCCTACTTGGCCACCTGTACTAGTACTAACGCAATGCTGGGCCAGGGAGAATGGCCCCTCCGTGCTACTCAACAGTCGATGGAGCGAGAGGAGATTACGGAAGTTACTGAGCGGACGGCTGCTGTGATCGCGACCGTAGAATGGCGACTGGCGTCCGTCGCCTTAATCCGCGATTCGGAGTCGCTCAGGCCGAGCGCACAAGGATCGGCCAGCGCTTCGCTAGCTTCAAAGAATCCAGCTTCAAAGAATGATGAAGCTACGGAATCGAAGCCGCCACCGGCGGGGTCGAGCGCACGCTCTCTTGTCCCGCGGAATTTACGGCTGTGGCTTCGTAGTAGTAGGTCTGGCCAGCCACGACGCCACTATCGGTGTAAGCAGTGTTCGCATCCGGGGTGGAATTGATCCTGGCATACGTGCCGGTCGGGCTTGTGCTGCGGTAAATGTTGTAGCCTGCAACGATGCCCTCATCATTCAAAGGGCGCTGGATGAATCGAGAATCAGAGTGATCGCCGTTAAGGACAGGAAACTCGTTACGAAATTGCAGCGAGACTTTGGCCTCGGCCGGGGTGAAGCGGAAGCTATCGTCCTGGCTCTCGCGGACAAAGCTCGTATTTTGGGCATCGATGATAAGAATGGGATCAATGCGTGCAAGCTGCTTGGCGTTGTGTTTACGACGGCGATAGGCCTCCTGGTGCGAATGCGTGAGAAACGACTGCTTACGACGAACGAGTCCCTCGTTGACAAGTTGCCAACATATCCCTTCAACGCTGTGCTCACAGGTCCATCGTTCCCATATCGACCTCTGGTCATAGGAAACACCTCGTTGTTCAAAACGTTGAACTGTTTCCGATTCGCTTATCGAGTAGAAGAGAAGAAATCCGTGCGCTACTCCGACCTTCCAGCATCGGAATCTTGTTTTCCGGTTTCTGGCGATCGGCCCTTCGGCCTAAGCTTCCTGGAAGAACTGATGCTGCTAAATTTGAAAAGCCTGACCGGGTCCGGTCAGGCTTAGGTCTTTGCCACCTTAACTTTTCAAGTCTAGATCCGACTGAACAGATCACCGGAGAGCGAAGCCTCGCACAATTACGGAGGAGGGATCTGAACATCGGAAACGACGTTGGAGTAGCCGCTTTCTGCATTAGTGGAATCGACGGCGGTGGTTGCGTAGCAGTAGTTCGTGCCATCGGTCACCGCAGAATCTGTATATGTCGTGGCGGAGTCCAGCGTGGCGCCATTGACCTTCGAGTAACCGCCGCAGGAGCTTACATAAACCGCACGGTAAATGTTGTACCCCGAGATGTTCGGCGAGGTGCTGGCGTTCCACGTCAAGCTGACGGTGTGGACCGGAGCCGGAGTACCGGTTCCGGTAGCCGTATCCGTTGTCGTGGCAACCTGGGCGTTGCTGGTAAAGCTCAGATTGGAACTATCCGCACCGGCAACCAGCGGACTGTAGGTGATGGTGAACGATGCGCTCTGTCCTGCCGGAATGACTGTGGGCAGCGACAGACCACTGATTGCAAAACGCGAGTTGCTGGTGTTGGCGGCCGTGACGGTTACGTTCGCTCCAGTGGCAGTGAGACTTCCCGAGGCTGTACCGCTTGTTCCAGCGACTATGCTGCCGACAGCGATCGGAGCCGGAGTCGCGCTCAGCTGTCCGGCCACGGTTGAGCCAACGCCCGCGAGAGCAATCGCTAAAGTTGGATTTGATCCATTGGACGTGACGGTAACGCTCCCGCTGGCGCTGGCAGCCGCGGCCGGAGTAAAGGTCACGGTGAAGTTGGTACTTTGTCCTGCCCTGAGCGTGACGGGCGTGGAAATTCCGCTCAGCGTGAAACCTGTACCGCTAATTGCAACCTGTGAAATTGTCACGGTCGAACCGCCGGTATTCGTCACGGTTTCCGACAGTCCCAGATTGCTACCCACCGTCACGGTTCCAAAGTTCAGACTCGTGGGACTCGCTCCCAGCGCACCCACCGCAGCCCCCGTACCGGACAACGCCACCGACAGCGAAGGATTGGGAGCATTCGACGTGATCGTCACATTGCCGCTGGCGCTTCCTGACGCGTTCGGTGCAAACGTAACGGTAAACGTTGTGCTTTGAGAAGCGTTGAGCGCGAGTGGCGTGGTTATACCGCTCAGCGTGAATCCGGTGCCGCTCACCACGGCCTGAGAAATGTTTACCGTTGTCCCGCTATTGTTCGTGAGAGTGATGGTCTGATTGCTCTGGCTCCCCACGGTTACGCTGCCAAAACTTTCGCTGGTTGGACTAACTGCGAGCTGACCACTCGCTATTCCGGTTCCGGTAAGCGAGAGCGTAGCGGCACTGTTGGAGGCGTTGCTCGTAATCGAAGCCGTGGCATTGAAAGTCCCCGCAGCATTGGGACTAAAGACGACGCTGACGGGAGTGCTTTGGCCAGCAAGAATCGCGACCGGCAGACTTGGTGCACTCAACGAGAAATATTTGGTGGAAATTGTCGCGCTGCTGACCGTAATGGAGGCCGTGCCGGTATTCGACACAGTCATGCTCAGCGTTTTGCTGGTGCCAACCGTAACACTCCCAAAATCCACACTAGATCCGCTCAGAGACAAGATTCCCGATTGCTGTGTCGAAGCAGATTTGCTCGAACTGAACCCTTGGCAGCCGACCATCGTTGCAAGGCAAAGAAAAACTAATCCAAGCTTATTTGCCCTGTTACACTCCACGGCAGCAGTTGACTTAAAACATTTCATAGTTCGATTCCAGTTAGACAGCGCCAAGACTTTCGAGATCGATTCGGATATACATACTGAGTCTGCGCCTGGAAACGAGATTCGAACAGGTTTCAAAGGTACATAGACGTAGCGGCGAACGGTCATTGCCGTATGACTAAAGTTACTTCGCGATGCCGATAGTTGACAAAAGCTAATCAATGGAAGTTATGCAATTGAGGCGAGCACGACGCCGAATA
>PLEA01000551.1 GCA_003136335.1 Acidobacteriaceae bacterium
ATGGAACGGATCTGTCCATTGGGACGGGGGTGCGCCGATCCGCCACCCCTGAGGGAAACTTGCCTGCCCGGAGCCGAATGGCCGAGGTTCGAGTGCCCGGCAACAGTTCCGTGCCCGGCATTGGTTGTCCCATGTCCAGCGGTCGTGGTTCCGTGTCCGGCGGTGGTTCCATGTCCGGCAGCCGTAGTCCCATGCCCGGTGGTCGTCGTATGGCTCGACGTCGTCGTATGACTCGACGTTGTCGTATGGTTCGGCGTCGTTGTATGGCTGGTCGTCGTCGTATGGCTCGTCGTCGTGTGGCTCGGCGTCGTGTGGCTCGGCGTCGTCGTGTGCTGCGTAGCCCCACCCGAATGACTGGGCGCGGAGGTATGGGCGGGAGCACTCGCATGGGGCGTCGGCGCCGGTGTGTTTGGCTTGTGCTGCGCGAAGCTTAGCGCCGGAACCACCATTATGAGCGCTAGCCCAACATACTTCCCCAAAGCACTTCCATGTATCGTGAAATTCATCGCGCCTCCTGATTCACAGATCTCATTCGACCGCCAAAGCACACACGCGCAAGCCGAGAATGCGGGCGAGATCGATTCGATCGCTTTTCTGGGCCCAAGAGAAAGAGAGAAGACCGGCAAGAGCCCGGGTCAGGCACATCGGAGATGTCCCACTGGGATCCTGCGGCGCAGCAACGTTACCAAAACCCATGCTATATCCGCAATTGTTTTCTCGCACTCACTACTTTAGTGCGACGCCCAGCTGCGATAAGCTATCCTCGATCCGGAGGAATACTTTGCGCTATCTCGATCGCTTGCAGCCGCTTGCGCTTTTCGTAATGCGCCTGGCCTTGGGTGCCATCATGGTCGCACATGGCTATCGCAACGTTTTTGGAGGCTTGCACCACCATGCGCAGATGGTGGCCAGTCTCGGCCTGCCGGCATGGCTTGGCTATGTCTCCGCCTTCACCGAATTCTTTGGTGGCCTGCTCGTCTTACTGGGATTGTTCACTCGTGTGGCTGCGTTTGGAATCTGCATTGACATGTGCGTCGCCATCGCAAAAGTGCAGTTTCATAACGGGCTGATGGGTAATGGCGGATATGAGTTTCCACTGGCTCTGGCCGCTCTCGCATTTGCCCTGATCTTCTTCGGTGGCGGCCCAATCGCCTTCGACCACATTCGCGCCGCCAGCGGCGGCGGCTGGAAGTCCAAGTAGCCGGCGCTCTCGGAGTTCGTAACGTTTCTGCGCACCAGGACGAGCAATCTACGGCCGCGCAACTTATTCCCGGTTCCGGGGTTAATTGGCGCTTAAGGGACCGGGTGATCGCTTGACGTATCTTTACATACAACCCGCCCCAGTTGAATCTGGTCTCGGCTGAAATTATGATGAGTTGTACTCAGCTTCGCAGCATCTTAATGATTTCACCGACGCATCTTATACTGCTTGCAACGAAATATTAAGGAGGTTCCTCTTGAGAAAGCTAGCGCTCCTCGCATCTGTTTTTACGTTCTTGTTTCTTGCCCAGTTTGCCTCTGCCCAGCAATTCGACTTCTTTTTGGGCGGCGGCTCACTCCTGTCGTCCTCCGCTTCTAACAGCTCTTTCGGCTCTTTCCCGTCGGAAAAGGGCGGCCTCTATCTCAACCTCGGCGGTGACGCGGTCTTCTTCAAACACGTCGGCGTTAACGTCGAAACCGCCTGGAGGGCTAGTCAGGCCGTCTACATCAGCGGCACAGAAAACTACCGTCCTATTCTGACCGACTTCAACTTGCTCTACCAGCCGCACCTCGGTAAGAAAATTGGCCTCGACCTGCTGGCTGGCATCGGCGCCGCCTCCACGCGATTCTACGCCCCTGGCCCCTCCTGCAGTGGTTGTGTCAACTACGTCAGCACCGATCACTTCATGGAGCACCTCGGCGGCGGCATCCGCTTCTACGTTTGGCAACGTGTCTTTGTTCGCCCAGAAATTCACTACTACCACATCCAAAGCAACAACAGCATCAATAACAATGGAGCCTTCAACTCCAACAACGTGTTCCGCGCAGGCGCCTCGGTCGGCTACACATTTGGTGGTTCAGATTAGACCTTTGACAGCGCCACGGATGGTCGCGAGTTTGGTATTCTGAGGCCCGGGTTCCGTCGGTCGGAAATCCTTGTGCCGGCCCCGGCCATTTCGCCACTGCTTCGCCGCCCGCCATTCATCTGGCGGGCGTACTCCAACATCTGAACCAATTGCCAAGGGGGCTGTATTTGAGAAAGTTCGCGCTCATCCCATCCGCGTGTGCGGTTCTTCTGTTGGTTACTCTCGCGCGGGCGCAGCAAGTTGACGTCGCCCTTGGCGCCGGCATTCTTTTGTCCACCAAGAACTCCAATGCTTCCGAGGCTTTCTTGCCTCCCCCGGAGAAGGGTGGTCTCTATCCCAGCTTCAGCTTCGACCGCATATTCAAGAACCACTACGGTTACAGCGGGGAAATCGCTACTGTTTACAAGGACCAAGTCTATAACGGCTTCCAGGAGTATCGTCCGATCTTTTACGACGTTAACGGCGTCTATACATACCGCTTACGCAAGAGGATGAACGCCGACTTCATGGCGGGCATTGGTGGCGAGCGCGTACTTTTCTATAGCCCATTCGGCAATTGCAATTTCTCGGCAGGTTGCAACACCCATCTTGACAGCAATCACCTTCTCTTCCACCTCGGCGCCGACATCCGCTACACCGTGTGGAGGCGCTTCTTTGTCCGCCCCGAAGCTCATCTCTATCGCATCGTAAATAACACCACCGACTTCCACTCCGACAACGTTCTTCGTGTTGGTGCTTCCATCGGCTACACCTTCGGTAGCAAATAATTTAGCGGTCGTCGGCACTAGATTTTTGGGCCTGGAATCGGGATAGGGGGGGCGATTGCTCGTCCTCCCCTCCCACACCACCGTACATGCGGGTCCGCATACGGCGGTTCGGCGGATTAAGCTAAGACTGCACGACCATAGGCGGAAGCCCGAGCATGGCGA
>PLEA01000692.1 GCA_003136335.1 Acidobacteriaceae bacterium
CGTTACGTCAGAGTTGCCCGTCATCCGGGTGCAATAGCGTGCAAAGCGAAGATAGAAGCGGGAGCGCAGATCGGTGGTAGTGGAACCGGATGCGGCTGGCATCGATATTGGGGCAGAGGAGATTTACGTCGCGCTGCCCCCGGATCGGGATGAGGAGTCTACGCGCAGGTTCAGTCATCTCGTAGTCTCCCTCCAAAACTGCCCAACAAATCACTTAAAAATCACTTCTCGGTTTTTCATGCACTTACAAGGACTAAGATTGCTGACCGTGCTCGGTTAAGTCCTTTGTTTGTCCTTTGGAAGCGGTTTCGACCCCCACTCGCTTCCGCCATTTTTCAATAAGTATTGCCCGCTCTGTCGGTGGTGGCTAGGCCGTCAAGTACAGGGTGACCAGCGTTGGCTCCCGCACACCGGTGCCAAGAGTCATAGCACGGAAGAGCCATTCTCCCTCCCTCGCCCAGGCCGTAAACTCGTTCTTGAGCAGCACTTGGGGGAGGGCNNGGGCGTTTTGTTTTGCTCCCCGGTTTTTCCCATTCACGTCCGCAATCCACCGGGCGCTCCGACCGCCGCAAATCAGTTAAAATAATCTCTTGGGTCACCCTGCACTCACCCGGTATAAAGCTTCCCGCCGCGCGCGCCAGACGGCGCTCCCGCTTGTTTTTTTCTTGCTGTTGCTGGTAATGCCGCTGACCCTTATCGGCGCCGCCCGCGCCGACAATGCCGCCTTTGATCTCATCGGTCCCAAGGTTGACGTTCGAGTTCAACGCGCCGGAGTGACGCTGCCGATTGCGGAAGTGCCCAATCTGCAGCCGGGAGACCGGCTGTGGGTCCATCCGGATCTGCCCGACAGTCAGTCGGTGCGCTATCTGATGGTCGTGGTTTTTCTGCGAGGCGCCACCAACCCTCCTCCGGATTCCTGGTTTACCCGCGTGGAAACCTGGAGCAAGCCTGTCCACGACGAAGGCATCTTCGTCACCGTGCCGGAAGAGGCCGAGGAAGCCCTCGTCTTTCTGGCTCCCGACACTGGCGGAGCCTTCAGCACCTTGCGTACCGCAGTTCGGGGAAAGCCGGGTGCTTTCGTGCGCGCCTCGCAGGATCTGGTGCAAGCCAGTCTCGACCGCGCCCGTCTGGAAAAATATCTCGATGCCGTTCGCGAGATTTCCGCCAGCGATCCCGAGCAATTGAAAGCACGCACAACTTTACTGGCGCGCAGTCTGAACATCCGCCTCGAGCAGCAGTGCTTCGACAAGCCGACCGCCCAGCAGGCCCCGTGCCTCACCCAGAACACAGATCAGTTGGTCCTCGACGACGCGCACAGCCAGACCATGGTCGCGACCCTGACCTCGGGCCCATCCAGCGACCTGCTTGCGCAAATCACTTCCACGCCCAACGCCCGCAGCGGCTACTACAGTCCTTACGTCGGAGCGGTGGTCGATGTCGCCCGCATCTTGAGCACGACCCACACCGCGCAATATCAGTACATCCCCGCGCTGGCCTTGCCCAAACAGGACGAACTCAATCTGCGCCTGAACAATCCTCCCTCCTTTCGCAATCCGAAATCGGTGATCGTGATCGGCCTGCCGCCGGTGCGCCCAGCTCCCGTTCCGCCCTTGCGCGCGGTCGATCCGGCTCAAGTATTTTGCGCGGGCAAGCCTTCGCTTCTACTTCCCGCCGAGGGCGCTCCGCTCATTTTTGCCACGGAACTCGCGCACAACTTCGTTCTTCACGTGGAGGCCAAGTCCGCTCCGGCCATCGACCTGCCCGCAACGCCGGACCCCATGCGTGGAGGATTTTCGATCGAGACCCAGGCCCTCCAGTCGGCCGACCTGGACGGGGAAGTTACCGGAATTCTCCGCGGATCCTGGGGTTTCCATCCCTTCGATGGACCGCACTACCGGCTGCGCACCTCCAGGCCGGCACAGTGGATTGTCGCCTCCAAAGATGCCAGTGCGCTGATCGTCGGTCGCGAAGACACGCTACATCTGCAATCGTCGGACGCATGTTGTGTGAGCGCAGTGAAGATCAAAGATGAGCGGGGAAAACTGCTGGAGACCGAATGGAAGAGCTCGAAGCCAGACGAACTCGAGGTAAAAGTCCCGCTGCAAAAAGCCGATGCGGGATCGGTCACTATGTTGATCCGAAAGTTTGGACTGAAAGAAGCCGATGAGATTCCACTTCACACCTACGCCGAAGCGGGTCGGCTCGACAGTTTCAGCATCCACGCTGGCGACGCCGACGGCATTCTCAAAGGCACACGCCTGGATCAGGTCGACAGCCTCGACGTGAACACTCTTCGCTTCATCCCGGATTCACTCACCCGCGCCCACCAGCAGGACGAACTCAAACTGACCACGCCAGACCCAGCCGTTAAAACCAAGCTTCATCCCGGAGACTCGATCGTCGTACACGCGACTCTCAAAGATGGCCGCGTCCTCGATCTCAAATCGGAGATCGAAGCCCCGCGCCCCTCGGTCAGCCTGCTCAACCAGAGCGTGCAACTCGATCAGACGTCCTCCCCGCTCACTGTTCATCTCGGCAGTGACGACGAATTGCCGCAGAATGGTCGACTGAATTTCTTCCTCAAAACTCAAATGCCCGAAACGTTCCCTTCCACGGAAAAGATCGAAATTGCGACAGCCGATGAATCCTTCCGTGTCCTGCTGAGTTTTACAAACGGCAATCTCACCCTGCAGGACTCGAAGACGGTCTTCGCGGTTCTGGATCCCATGAAACTGCTCGGCCCTTCGGCATTCGGACCGCTGAAGTTCCGCCCGGTCACAGCCGACGGCGCCGACGGCGACTGGCAGCCGCTGGTGGACTTGGTGCGCATTCCTGCGCTCAAAGGAATTCGCTGCGTGCCCGAACCCGAAAAGCAGTGCACCCTCAACGGCGACAAACTTTTTCTGCTCGACTCCGTCAGCACCGATGCGGAGTTTGTTAACTCGGTCAATGTCCCAGAAGGTTTTGTGGAGGATGCATTGGCGATTCCGCCGCCCAAAGGAAAAACGCTCTACATCCGCCTTCGCGACGACCCCGACACCGTCGATACTGTAACGCTCCCCATGCTAACCGCCCAGCCCTAAGTGCTTCCATTTCATTAATGACGCATTTCGAATATCTGGGGCCATTTTTTGACATCATCCCGAACTCGGCGCAGTTCAGCCGAGTAAGGGAACTCGCGCGGGCCGAGGCGCGCCGTCGTGTGCGCGCGAGATCCTTCCCTTCGCCTGAACAACGGCTCCGGTCGTCGTTAGAGAAGGATGACCCCCATGAGAGATAGGGACCAAGAGAAGGGAAGAGAAGGGAGAGAAGGGAGAGAAGGAGAGAAGGGAGCGTCGGTTGACGACCCAGATGGCGGAGAGTAGGCTCTGTGAACCTTTGTGCGCGAGGAGCCATCTGGCAGAGCATAGTGAGCGGACGGATCTGGTTCGTGGTTTGGGGCTGTGGTCTGCTACTGCGATTGTGATTGGCGACACGATTGGCACGGGGGTTTTTCTGGTTACCAGCGACATGGCCCGGGCTGTGGGCTCGGCTACGCTGGTGTTTGTTGCGTGGATTGTCGGCGGGCTTATTGTGCTCTGCGGCGCTTTTTGCTATGCGGAGCTGGGCGCGGCATTTCCTAAAGCGGGCGGGCCTTACGTTTATCTGAATCGCGGGCTTGGTCCTTTGTGGGGATTTCTTTTTGGGTGGATGAGTTCGTTTCTGGAGCGGCCGGTGGCTATGGCAACGCTGGCGGCCGGATTTTTGCGGTTTGCGGGATTTCTGTTTCCAATTGTGGGTACTCCGTTGTTCCGCGGACATCTTGGAAGTTACGAATTTAGGTTCACCGTGGCTCAACCACTCGCGGCGGTGGTGGTATTGGTGGTGACGGCGATCAATTATTTGAGTGTGCGGATGGGTGGAGCGATCCAGGTGCTGCTGACCTGTTTGAAGATGGGAACGATCGTGGTGATTGTGATCGCGGGCGTGGTTTTTGGAAGACAACATGTGGGGGATGCTGCTCCGCTGGTTACACATTTCGGGTGGGGAACGATTGGAGCTGTGCTCACGGCGCTGGTTCCGGCGATGTGGGCCTACAACGGGTTCAATGATTTGGGAGACTTGGGCGAAGAGATTGTGAATCCGCAGAAGAATATTCCGGTCGCAATTATTTTTGGATTGCTCACGGTTGGAGGATTGTACCTGTTGGCGAATGTGGTTTACTTCCACACTTTGTCGTTCGCGCAGATCGCTGGTTCGCAGCACGTTGCATCGGATGTGTTGCGGTCGTTTGGCGGTACTCGCGGGGCGGCCTGGCTTACGGTGGCGATGGCTGTTTCGGCATTGGGAGCGCTGCACGTGGTTGTGATGACGGGGGCGCGGATTCCTTATGCGATGGCGCGGGACGGTGTTTTCTTTCAATTTGCCAAGCGGATTCAACCGTCTTTCCACACGCCTGGTGGGGCGTTGATTTTTCTGGGGTGCGTGGCGGCGCTGCTGGCGTTGACGGGGACTTTTGAGGAACTTTATTCGCTGTTTGTGTTTGCGGTTTGGATTTTTTTCGCGTTGACTGCGGTCGCGGTGCTGCGGTTGCGTAGAACTGAGCCGGAGCTTTCGCGGCCTTATCGGGCTTGGGGTTATCCGTGGACGGTGCTCATTTTCTTTTTTGCGGCCGTGGCTTTGACTATTAACTTGTGGATGGTGCGACCGGTGCGGTCGTCGCTGGGGATTATCGTGATCGTGGCGGGCGTTCCGTTCTTTTATCGGTGGCGCAAGGTGGATCGTGGGGCTGAAAATTCAGGCCGAAATAATTTCTTCTCGCGTTAGGGATTACGAACTGCGTTAGGTTAAATCCCCACTCTAGTCTCTGCAAAGCACGCAGAGACTAGAGTGGGGCACCCGTTTCCCCTCAATTTACTTTTCCTCGGAGGACAGCCGAGGTAACCACAGAGGGCACTGGGGCGCACAGCGGAATTCGTTGATCTGCCGCGGCTCTTACGCCGGGATGCGGTCTCGTGGTATTTTCAATTTCCTTCCCAAATATGATTCGATCCTACAAAGGTGTGCGACCGGCGATTCCGGCGACTTGTTATGTGGACGAGTCGGCGCAGATTATTGGCGACGTGGTGCTGGGTGAGCACGTTTCGGTGTGGATGAATGCGGTGGTGCGCGGGGACGTGCATGAGATCCGTATTGGGGCTCACTCCAACGTGCAGGACAACAGCGTGCTGCACGGGATGAAGCAGCAATGGGGCGTTTATCTGGGCGAGTATGTGACGGTCGGGCATTCGGTGACGCTGCATGGGTGCGTGATTGAGGATCGGTGTTTGATTGGAATGGGGACGATTATTTTGAATGGGGCAAGGATCGGAGCGGGGTCGATTATCGCGGCGGGGACGTTGATTCCGGAGAAGACGGTGGTTGAGCCGGGTTCGTTGTGGATGGGGTCTCCGGGGAAGTTTCGGCGGAAACTGGAGGCGGCGGATCAGGAAGCGATCATGCGGTACGCGCGGAATTATCTTGAGTATAAGGATGACTATTTGCGGGAGAGGTAGGCGTCTAGAGTGACCTCGGACCTCAGACCTCAGCAGAAGCAAAACGTCCCGGAGGGACGTTTGACAGTAGCCTGGTGTTTCAACGCCGGGTTTGCGCGATGAACTGGAATACCGTCCCGTTAGGAACGGCTGAAATCAGAAATGCAGAGATTGGGTGCGTTTCAGCCGTGTCTACGGCACGGGAAACTAAGGCCGGCTTACCCGCCGCTGAAGCGGCGGGCTATTATCGAACTCCGGGACTGGGAACGGAAGAATGACAGCTCATGATTAAAGCGGTGCGAGGGACGCGGGATTTGCTGCCGCCAGAGACGGCGCTGTGGAATGTTGTGGAGGCGGCGGTGCGGGATGTGTTTCGCGCTTATAACTTCCAGGAAATTCGCACGCCGATTTTCGAGGCGACGGAGTTGTTTGCGCGCGGCGTCGGCGAAGAGACGGACATTGTCGCGAAAGAAATGTATACGTGGGAGGATCGCGGTGGCACTCTGAGCAACAAGTTTGGTGAGCTACTCGATCTGGTTGACCTGGCTCGACAAAATCCGGCATCGACTCCAACTCTGGATACGGTGAAGCTCTTTAACGAATACCTTGGCCCGGGCAAGTGGAAAGGACAATCCCTCACTCTCCGGCCCGAGAACACTGCGGGCGTGGTGCGGGCTTACATTGAGCACCAGCTCTGGGATCGCGGGCTGAACAAGCTGTACTACATTGGGCCGCAGTTTCGGCGGGAGCGGCCGCAGAAGGGGCGGTACCGGCAGTTTTATCAGATTGGGGCGGAGGTGATTGGGCCGGCGTCGGCGGGGAGTGAGCGCCCGATTCGAGATGCGGAAGTGCTGGAGATGCTGGACACGCTGCTGCGCAGGCTCGGGATCGCTGACTTTACTCTGTACATAAATTCCGTCGGAGATGCTGGAGACCGAGCCGCTTATAATGACGCGCTGCGCAAAGCCCTCCAACCTGTAGTAGGACAGATGTGTACGGATTGTCAGAGGCGGGCGGTGACGAATCCGCTGCGCGTATTCGACTGCAAGGTGCCGGAGGATCAGCCGATTATAGCGACGCTGCCGCTTATCAGCAGTTATCTCGGAGATCAAAGCAAGGAGCACTTTCAGAGTGTGCAGGCACTTCTGAAAGAGGCGGGTGTTGCTTTCGAGGTGAATCCGCGGCTGGTTCGCGGACTGGATTATTACACGCGGACGGCGTTTGAGTTTACGCACGGAGCGTTGGGAGCGCAGAACGCGATTCTGGGCGGCGGAAGATATGACGGGCTGGCGGAATTGCTGGGCAGTCCGCAGCCTGCGCCGGGGATTGGATTTGCGATTGGAGAAGACCGGTTGGTGATGGCACTGCACGCGCGAGCATCCGAGACGGCCCCGAGTGTGGACGCTTATATAGCGCCTGTCGGAGAAGGGATGAATCGAAAGGCGCTGCGCTTGGCCGGAGATCTGCGGCGCGAAGGTTTGATCGTCGAGCTCGGGGACCGCAGTTTTCGTCTGAAGAAGATGTTTGAGGCGGCGACGAAGGCGGGGGCGAAGTATATCCTGATTGTGGGGGAGAATGAAGTGAAGGCGGATGCGTTTGCGGTGAAGAATCTGGCGACGGGGGAGCAGGTTTCGGTGGCGCGCGGGGAGTTGGCGCGGAGGATTCGTGGGGAGTGACGGGATACGATTGTTGATTGTTGATTTCTGATTGTTGATTCTTGAATCCGTGCAACGGGCATTCCGGAGGTGGCGAAAGGGCAGCAGATTCCTGTCGCTGGCGCTCCTCGGAATGACAAAAGGATCTTCGGGAGGCATCCATGAAGAGTGGCTTCGTTGCTTTCATCGTTCTTGTCTGCTGCGCTTGTAGTGTTGCCAGGGTGGCACAGGGGAACGCTCCTGCGAAGGCGCCGAGTCAGTTGGAGCAGACGCTGATGAGCGCGGAGAAGAGTTTTGTGGAGGCGGCAAAGAAGGGGGACATCGCATTTTTCAAGCGTACGCTTACAGATGACTTTTCTTTTGTGGCGTACGACGGGCAGTTGAATGACCGGCAGGACATGCTGGACCAGTTCGGCGAGGGCGGCTTCAATTTGCAGCCGTACGATATGAAGGTGGTCTTGGCTGGGGATGACGTGGCAATCGTGACCTACGATGTAGTGTTGCAGGTTCCGCCGGCGCAGGATCAGGGGCCACCGCCGCGGTATCAGCATTTCAGCACGGTTTGGGTGAAGCAAGGGAACGCGTGGAAGATGAAGTTTCAGCAGATGACGGCGTCGCATTGGGGAGACTGGTAGGGAGGGCGATTGCTAATTGTTGATTGTTGATTGAAATCTGCGTGGGACGATGGTTGACGGGCTGCGGGAGTGGGGCTACTATTTCGCCGGAGCTGAGGTGCTCTTAAGTCAAAAGTCAGAAGTCAAAATCAGAAATCAACAATCAAGAATCAAGAATCAACAATAAATTGCGAGGCACCTATGAAAACTATTGCAGTGATTTCTGCGGCCTGGCTGGTGTTGGCGGGGGCGGCGCTGGCGCAGATGGAGTTGCCGAAGCCGGGGGCGGAACAGAAGAAGCTCGACATGTTCGCAGGGGTGTGGACACTGGATGGCGACATGAAGCCGGGTCCGATGGGGCCGGGCGGGAAGATGACGGAAAATGAGAAGTGCGAATGGATGGAAGGCGGATTTTACGTCGTCTGCCATGCGGACTTTAAGAGTTCGATGGGCAATGGATCGGGACTGACGATCATGGGATATTCCGCTGACGACAAGTCCTATACGTATCGGGAGTTCAACAGTTGGGGTGAGTTCACCGATTCCAAGGGCTCGGTCGACGGTGACACGTGGACGTGGCTGAATGACGAGAAGATGAACGGTATGACGATGAAGGGACGGTTCACCATGAAGATCACTTCGCCGAATTCGTACAACTTCATGTTCGAAATGTCGCAGGATGGAACGAAATGGTCAACGGTGATGGACGGGAAGGCGACAAAGGGAAAGTGATGGGGCGCTTTTGGCTTTTAGCTTTTGGCTCTTAGCTAAGGCCCAAGAGCCAAGAGCCAAGAGCAAGAGCCAAGAGCCAAGAGCCAAGACCTTCCAACCAAGGAGCACATCCGTGGATTTGAGAATAATTCTGGTTGCAGCTCTAGTTCTGTTCACGGTTTCTGCGTGGGCGCAGACGGCGCCTGGTCCCGGCTCCGAAGTTAAGAAACTCGACTATTTCGTGGGAACCTGGACGGTCGAAGGGACGATCGGGCAAGGTCCGTGGGGAGCGGGCGGAAAATTCAGCTCGACGGACACGACCGAGTGGATCCCGGGGAATTTTTTCGTGGAGGTTCACTCGAACTTCAAGATGCCAGGGGAAGTGGGGGGCGACGGCGAAGCAATCGCGTTCATGGGGTACGACACGGACGCGAACATGTATACCTATGACGAGTTTAATAGCCAGGGACGGCGGGAGGTCTCGAAGGGGACGGTCAGTGGCGATACCTGGACTTGGACGAGTACGCAGAACTATGGCGGGCAGGAAGTCAAGCAGAAGATGACGATGAAGGTACTGTCGCCGGCAAGTTATAGTCTAAGGTTTGAAGTTTCGCTGGATGGGACGACTTGGATGACGTTTATGGACGCGAAGGCGACGAAGAAGAAGTAGGGCTTGGGCGACCGGGGATTTCGAGGCTTCAGCCGTGGGGCTGGAGCTTTTTTGTTTGAGCAATGGTTGAGAATTGCATAGTGCGTGGTCGTGCCGGCCTGTGCGGGCGGGGACGCCCCCACGACAGCCGCCGGGTCGGCGGCGCTACATGGAACTCTATCAACGCTTCCGTCGCGTGCCTAGCCGCCAGCTTCAATCTTAGCGGTAATCAGACCAACCTTGTCTACGCCTGAGGCATGGGCAATGTCAATCACATTAGCGACATCGGCAAAGGGCACATTGTCGTCGCCCTTTACGAACATGACTTTCTCGGCGCGGGTCTTGAAAATATCGGTCAGCCGTCCCTGCAGACCGTCCCAAGTCGTATCTTCGTTGTTAATCTTCACCCCTGGCTCCTGGCCCGCTCCGCGATCGATCAACTGGACCACGATGGTGCGATCCGGCGTATTGTTCTTGGGCGCGTTCGGCGGCGGCGGCTGAGGTACCAGCGCGTCCAGCCCTTTGGGGGTTAACGGCGTAATGACCATAAAGATGATCAGTAACACCAGCATAACGTCGATGAGCGGCGTGACATTGATAACCGCGCTTTGTCCCCCGCTCGCTCCAGCTGTCATTCCCATATCAAGCTCCTCTATTGCCCGCCAGTAGCTGGCGGAGGTGGAGTTGTACCCTGTTTTTTCTGATCCGTGAGCAAGCCCAACTGGTCGACGCCGGCGGCACGAACGTTATCGACGACCGAGACCACGGCACCGAATTTCGCCCGGGCATCAGCGCGGACGAAAACCCGCTTGTCGACCCGATTAGCCAGACGATCCTTAACCTTCTGGGTCAACTGGTCCGGTGGTGTCTTGTCGTTGCCGAAGAACACCTGGCCATCGCGCATGACGGCGACGATCAATGCGTCCTCTTTGTCGGCGTCCGGCATTGCCGTAGGGCTGTTCACTTTCGCCAAGTCCACGCTTACGCCCTTTTGTAGCATGGGCGTGATCACCATGAAGATGATGAGCANNCCCACGACAGCCGCCGGGACGGCCGGGACGCCGGCGCTACGGTTGGGGGAACGCTTAGAGTACGATTGAGGCGGAGATGTTTATGAGGAAAATCTGCTTCTTCTTTATTGCTGCATTGACGCTGGGGTTGGGATTGCTGAGTGTTTCGGTGGAACTGCGGGCGCAGGAGGCGAAATCGTCGGACGGTGCGGCGGCGAAGACGGAACCGGACGCGAAGAGCGGGCAGGAGTATTCGGGCATGTACTCGTTTCTGAAAGAGGGGGAATTTGTGCAGGTCACTGTCGAAGATGCGGGACACGTCACGGGATTTGTTTCGCGATTCGGCGACGGAGAGAGCGACAAGGGAGCGTTCCTGGATCAGTTTTTCAAGAGCGGGAAGGTCGAGGGAAACAAGTTGAGCTTTACCACTGAAATTGTTCACGGGATTGCGTTCGACTTTAAGGGAACGGTGGAGCGCGGGGAAGGGAAGAATTCCGGGGAGGAGGGTTATTTCGTGCTGAAGGGAACGCTGACGGAGAATGCTAGCGACGTGAACAGGAAAGTGACGGCGCACTCGCGGGATGTGGTGTTCAAGATGTTTCCGCAGGATGGCGCGCCAGCGCAGGCGGTTAGGAAGTAGGGCGCATCGTGCGCGGAGAGTGACGTCCGCTTCCCAAATCTAACAACTGCCGTCCGGCTCTAGCTACTACTGTCCCGCGCGTAGTGGGGAAAGATTCAGGCGGCCGGGAGCCTTTTTGGGTGCGCCTTCCGGGCCGTAGACGAGATCGGGGCCTCCGTCGGACTTCGACGACGCTTCGGCCAGGGTCGCTGCCAGAGCGCGATAGGAGCGGCTGATTTCGGGGCCATCCTGCAGGACCACCGGCGTGCCGTGGTCAATGGAAGGCGAGACGGCCTGGAAAGAGTTGGGGATCTTCCACAAGACCTTGCAATTGGTGACCTGCTCGACATCCACGTCGGTGAATCCTGGAATCTTCTTGTAGCGATTCAAAACCATGCGCAGACGGTCCCGGCCGGTGCCGGCTTCGAGGAAGGTGTGAATGCGTCCAGCGCTCCAGAGAGAAACCACATCGGTCTGCGCGACGACGAGTACGGCGTTGGAAAGATCAGAAAGGAGGTGCGTAGTGGAATCGAGACGACTGGAGACGTCCACGACGACGAAGCGATAGTGATTAACCAGGAGATCGAAGAGGCGGGCGAGTTCGCCGGGAGTGGGTTCGGTGGAAGAGGGTTGCTGCGGTCCAGCCAGAAGATGCAAGCCCTCTTTGGTGGGAGTCATTAGGCCATCGAGCAAAGAGACGTCGAGGCGGTGAAGATTCTGCAGGGCGTCGAACACGCCGAATTGAGGGCGCAAGTTGAGATGAAGAGAGGCGTGGCCGATGGGAGCAAAGTCGACGAGAACCACATTGCCGTGAGACTGCTGCAGCGCTACCGCGGTATTGACTGCGGTGGTGGTGCATCCCGCGCCTCCCTTGGCACCGAGGTAGGTAAATACGCGGGCCTTGCCCGCGCCTCCGAGAGTGCGGGTGCGGGAAGAACTGAAGCGGGTGAGAGCTTCGAGCAGCGGTTCGGAGCCAGCCGAATGATCGAGATATTCTCCGGCGCCGGCGCGCATGCTGGCAACAATACTGGCGGGATGTGTCATCTCGCCGTTGGCGAAGATGGCAATCTGCTGAGTGGTGGCGCGAATCAGTTCGATGGTACGAATGGCGCGCTGGGGGTCACGCGCGGGAATGTCGACGATGACGACTTCGGCACGAGAATCCTGAAGCTGGCGGAGGATGGCGTCGGTGGGTCCGGCGGGAAAGCCGTGGTGGCTGAACACCGCCTGTCCCAGGCGACTCGCTTCCAGACGATTTTGCAACGCGGAAAGGTGGTCCTGGTCCTCGGTGAGGAGGGCGACGGCGATGCCATGCATAGCGCGGTTCTCGCTGATTTCTCTCGGTGTTTGCATGTTAGAAAGAGAAGCTGCTCCCCGCCAAGTGACCTAGGTAATGGAACGAAAACGTGCAGGCACCCGATCCGCGCGAAAGCTCAGGCAACGCAAACCCATGATGAAAGTCCGGGAGGAAGGCACAACGTAGACGAATCGGAACTGTTCCGCCCCTATTGCAGGTCATTGTAAGACAAGATTGCGAAGTTGAAAAGCTACTTCGCTGCGAGCGAAGAAAATATTTAGGATCCCGCCGGACGACACCGGACAATACCCGAGAATAGACGGCGGAGGGCTGCGGGAGCGGCCTCGGTTTGGAATCGAGTTGGTTCAGCCCAGAACGGGACGAGCGGAAGACGGAGCCACCGGCTCGTCTTCGTCACGGTGCGAGTGAAGGCTCGAGACCCGGGGGAACGTGGCGGAAGACTGGGAGGACTCGGGGAGATATTCGTAGCCCTCGAGGCGAACCGCGACTCCGATTTTGGCTTCGGCACGAGAAGAGTCTGAAGTCGCTGTGGCGGAAGGCCGGATCACTCGCAAAATGCGGCCCCGACAGCGTACGGGCATGCTCTCGCCCAGGGTGATCTCGGACGGCATCCGGAGTGTGATTTCGATTTCGGCGCCTGCTGTAAGCGGAGCGTCGGTGAAGAAGAAGACTCCGCGCGAGCTCAGATCCTGCGTGAATCCGACGCCTTCCAGTGAGGTTGCGGGTTGGCGGAGAGCGAGCGGAAGAAGGTAAGGAAACCGCTGCCCGACACGGCGTTCAACTCCAACTGGAGGAGTGGTCATAAGTGGCGTCCCATCCTTTGCCGAATCGCCCAAAAGCGCAGGCGTTACTTTAGCGCAAGGCGGGCCAGAAGAGAAGCGCCAAGTTTGTAGAATTTCATCCCGTTCCCAAGCCGTTCATACTTTTAGACTTAGCGAGAAGGGCTCGGGCGCAAAGGTTGCCCGCAAAGGGATATCAGGCTGGGGAGAAAATTCCCAGGCGGTGAGTTTCGCGGCGAGCGGTGAATGCTCACGATATAGTAGTGCACAAGATGGCGCGTCGTCATCCAAAGTGACCGTGGCTGAGCCGAAAATTTCCATCCAAGAGAACGCATCTGGGAACGGCGAAGCTACGCCCGAGAGCCGCAGAATGCGCTGGCAGGCGGCCGGACGCGCGCTGCGGCATCGCAACTTCCAGCTTTTTTTCAGCGGACAACTGATTTCCCTGATCGGCACGTGGATGCAGACCGTGGCGCAGTCGTGGCTNNATGCTGCTGGCGTTCGTGCTGGCGGCGCTCACACTCACGCACACGGTACAGGTGTGGCACATATTCGTGCTGGCGGCGCTGCTGGGGGTGGTGAATGCGTTCGATATCCCCGGACGGCAGTCGTTTCTGGTGGACATGGTGGGCAAGGAAGACCTGATGAATGCCATTGCGCTGAATTCTTCCATGTTCAACGGGGCCCGCGTGATTGGGCCGGCGGTAGCGGGAGTTCTGGTGGCGAGGCTGGGCGAAGGCTGGTGCTTTTTCGTGAATGGCGCCAGC
>PLEA01000004.1 GCA_003136335.1 Acidobacteriaceae bacterium
TCGCCGTGCTGCCATTTCTCGATCTGACCGAGGAGATGAACCAGGAGCCCTTCGCCGACTGCATGACCGAGGAACTGATTGACAGACTCAGTAAGATCCCCGGCCTTCGGGTATCGGCTCCCACGTCCTCGTTCTATTTCAAAGGCAAACAAACAACTATCGCCGAGATCGCCAAGACGCTGGGGGTCGCTTATGTACTCGATGGGAGCGTGCGCAAGTCAGGCGCCAGGCTGCGGGTTGCCGCGCGCTTGATTCGTTCGGACAACGGGTACGTTGTGTGGTCTGAAACCTACGACCGACCATTGGGCGACATCCTGTGGATCCAGGATGCCATCGCTGGCGAAGTGAACGAAAGCGCTGCGAGCATCCATCGAGGCCAGACCGGACCACTGAAAGAATTCTTGAAGGATGTCACGGGAACCCTCAACCGCTTACAGCGCCGCCACTCGCCGTTGCACCAGCAAAAAATATACCGCGACTAGAACCAGCACCATGCCGTTCACGCCCAACACGATCGGGGCCGTAAACATCGGAACCAGCCATCCCGACACCAGATTCCCCATCGGCATGCCCCCGCGGAACGCGCAGTTATAAACGCTCATTACCCGTCCGCGCATTTCGTTAGTCGTAATCAACTGCACCAGCGAAGTTACCGTGGCGAACACCGCCATCATGGAAGCGCCCACCAGCACCAGCATCGCGTAGCTCAGAGGCAAAAATTTCGAAAGCGAAAATCCTGAAATCGCGGCGCCCAGGCAGATAAGCATCATCAGGGCGAACCGTCCCTTGCTGCGCATGTTGCCGATCCCAGCGACTGCTAGCGACCCGCAGATCGAACCCACCCCCATCAGCGAAAGCAAGTTCCCGTAGGTTTCCGGGCCACGATGAAAAATGTCTTTGACGAACACGGGGATATAAGTTCGCATCGGCATGCTCAAAGCCGTCATGCAGAACGCCAGGAGCGTGAGCGCCTCCATGGAGCCCTGCTTGCGCACGAACTTGATCCCCTCCTTCAAGCTGCTGAACATCGAGTCGGTGGTAGTTACCGGCAGGTATCGCGCCGTGATCATCGAGAGCGTAATAATCGGCGCCAGAAAGGAAACCGCATTCAGCCCAAAGCACCACTTCTCCCCAAACTTTGCCAAGGCCTGACCCGCGAGCGCGGGACCAATCGTGACCGCCATGTTGAACTGGATCGAATTCAGCGCGATCGCATTCGGCATGTCCTCGCGGTCGACCAGTGTAGGAATCAGCGCCTGGTAAGCCGGCCCGCCAAAGGCCTGCGCCAGGCCGGACACGAATGAGAGGCACAGAATGTGCCACACGTGCACCCATCCGGCCGCGACTAGCACAGTAAGCACCCCGGCGCTGGCCATCTGCACATATTGCGAGAGCAGCAAAATCTTCCGCCGCTCGGTCCGGTCGGCCACCACGCCGCCGATCAGCGAGAACAGGAAGATGGGAATGCCGCCGAGAAATTGGTCCAGCGCCAGCAGGAACGCCGAATGGCTCAGGCGATAGATCAGCCAGCCCTGCGCCACGATCTGCATCCAGGTGCCTATACTCGACGTACAGGCGCCGAACCACATCAGACGGAAGTCGCGATATTGAAATGCCTTGAAAATTCTGCGCAGCGTTGACGTTGGCATGTGCTCCGGGCGGTCTGCTATCCGAATTGTATCTTCGCACGCCACGCATCCCGTGCGCTTCTGGTAAAAGAATCCCCCTATTGGACGCGGAGCCGCCGTAGATGTGATCGACAGGGTTTCCGATGGCTTTACCCGCGCGCCGGATTACTCGTCATCGAAGAAGTCGTCATCGGTGGCATTGGCGGCCTCGTCATCCGTCGGCCAGTCTTCGAAGTAGTTATTCAGAGCGTACAGCTTTCCGGCAAGCTCGCCGACTTCGCCCGTTGCCTCCGAAAGTTCTCGCGCGGCAATCAGACCCACGTCTATTCGGCTGCGTTGACTGTGACTCGGCTCCCGCCCATTTTCCGTCCACCGCCTCATCGCATCGAGTTCCTTGTCGATGCGCTGCATGATGCCGTTGTCAGGGGTACGCGCCAGGATGCGCCGCACGAGGACCGTCGCCCCGCGAAGAACGCGAATATAGTCAGCTCTTGAATTGATCTCGCCATATACGCCTGCCATTACAATTCGCCGCTTTCCCGAGCGCGTTCCTTCGGCGGAAGTATACGACGGAACATTCAGATCCACCGACTGACCGTAGATTTCCACAACGCGATTGTGACATCTGAACCTTGCCCCTCACACTAGATAAGCAGATGATGGTCAAGGCGGAGGCGGTATGCAGACGCCTGGAAAATGGCCCCAAGTTCTTTGTTGTCAGGATTTTGACCCTTTAAGCTCTTTGCCCTCAGGATTTTGCAGAGCATTTTTTGCAAACCCCGCGCCAGTCAGGCCCTTCAGAGACGGTGGGCGATGGGAGTATCCCACGCACCCGAGCCCTTCCAAAAATGAAATTCGCCTATGCACCGTCGTTCAGTATCGTCGGAAGTCTATTTTGATGGAGATATCCACAGGCGGTTCCCAAGTAGCGCCGACCTTAAAGTAGCGCTGGCGGCCCGCCGGCTGTCGCGAGAGCGTCCTCGCTGTCGCTCCCACCCGCAAGATTACTGG
Source organism: Acidobacteriaceae bacterium (assembly GCA_003136335.1). Next base: position 2,640 of record PLEA01000004.1, read on the forward strand.
CCGTATAATCACCCTTAGTCCTTCTTATGATTCAGACCCTATTCGGCAGCCTTACCGAAGAACAAAAGCCCAGCTTCATGGACCGCATGAAGGAGGCGGTCACGCGCACCCGCGAAAACCTCGCGGAGCGCATCGACGAGGTTATCTCCTTCGGCAAAGAGATCGACGCCAACACGCTCGACGACCTCGAGGCCACGCTCATCAGCGCGGATCTGGGCAGCACAACCACGCAAGAAGTCCTCGGTAAGCTGCGCGAAAAAGCCAACCACAAACAGATCAAAGATGTGCCGGAACTCAAGCGCCTGCTGAAAGAAGAGTTGCTCGCGATATTGAACGCGGCGAACACGCGCCCCGTCAGCAAAGTCGATGGAACGCCGGAAGTGATTCTGGTGGTCGGAGTCAACGGCACAGGCAAGACCACAACCATCGGCAAACTGTCCCAGGTATTTCGCTCACAGGGAAAGAAGGTTCTGCTATGCGCGGCCGACACATTCCGCGCCGCCGCCATCGACCAGCTCGAAATCTGGGGATCGCGCACCGGCACCGAAGTGATCAAGACCAGACCCGGAGGCGATCCCTCAGCCGTCTTATTCGACGCCCTGCAAGCCGCGGTGGCACGAAAGGCCGACTATGTTGTGGTCGACACCGCGGGCCGTCTGCATACCAAGACCAGCCTGATGTCGGAACTCGAAAAGATGCGCCGAACCGCGCAGCGCATCATTCCCGGAGCGCCCCACGAAACTCTGCTTGTGATGGACGCGACTACAGGGCAAAATGGTTTGCAGCAGGCGCGCATGTTCACCGAGTCCGCCGG
>PLEA01000657.1 GCA_003136335.1 Acidobacteriaceae bacterium
TAATTCCTTGCCGGTCGGTCACAACCACCGTGTCGGCCGATTGCTCGACGGCCCGAGACAGTTTGCGCAGAGACTCTTCCGCGGTTTGCTGATCCTGTTGGAGAGAATGCATAGCCAGCGTATTCCGCATGGTGCGCATCAGAGTTGCACCGTCGAGTTGGGACTTTGCAACGCAATTCCATGTTCCGCCTTCAATGATTTCTGCGACGGTCTTCTCGTCCGCATCCTCGGTCAGCAGGATGAAAGGTACCGATACCCCGGCGTGCAAAGACTCGGCCACAAAGTGGACCGCCTCCGCGTCTCCGGTTTCGTGCTCGAACAAAACCAGGCCGTAGCTCTTCTGCCCCAACATGGCCTTGGCTTTTTCCAGGGAGTGGGCGTGGTCGAGGTCTGCCGCGAGCATGCTGCGCCTCCGCTCCAGCATTTTGCGAATTAAGTAGAAGTCTTCCTCTTTGTTGCCCACCAGCAGGACATGCAGCGGCTCTGGAGCTGGCGCGGGTTTTGCGGCCGTTGACAATGAAGTATCTCCGTTATCAGCTACCATCGGTATCTGGGCGTACGCACGTTGCTTCGGGCGGGAGTTTCTAGCCGAGCGATGCGTTGGATTTCCCGAATTGGAGACGGTGTTAAATCAGGAAAAAGAATTACAAGGAGCAGCGACTGCGTTTGGCTTCGGGAGGCCGTCCCGACCTCCGGGTTACAGCTCCTTTTCCGTTAACCAATCCGCAATTGCTTCGTCTAATCCTTCGGACCTCGCTGGGCCTTGAAAGATCGAGGGAACGCCGGAGCAGCATTCTGCGTATGGAGGCATGTAGGACTGTGCCCTGGTGGAAAGGAACCTCGTTCTTAACGCCGTGCGGTTCTGCCAACTAGGTCTAAGAACAAGTCGGCTCCTGTGGCGCTGAATAGGACGACTCTGTAATCAACGCGCGTCAAACATTGTTGGGGGTTGTATGGAAAACGGGCAGAAGGCAAGTGGCTCCATAAAACCAGCGGACAGATATGACCTGGGTCACGTGCAGGAAGTGATTCGACAGGCGCATGGGGAACTACGTCAATTGCTGCAACAGCGCGCTGAAATCATGAGGCGCATCGGCACGGTCAAGCAGACGATCTCCGGCCTGGCGAACCTGTTTGGCGACGCGCTTCTAAGCGAAGAACTGATGGAATTGGTCGACCGCAAAAGCAGCGGCCGCCAGCCGGGGTTTACCAAGGCTTGCCGCATGATCTTGATGGAGGCGGGCCGCGCCATGAATGCGCGCGACATTTGCGATTATTTCCAGGAGAAAATGCCTGCGTTGCTGGCTCGGCACAAGGATCCGATGGCGTCGGTCACGACCGTGCTGAACCGTCTGGTGGAATATGGCGAGGCGCAGCCGGTGGTCTCGAACGGCAGACGGGCGTGGCTATGGATTGCAGATGTGCCGGCAGAGGTGCCAACGACACACGGCGAATCACGCCTGATTGCCAGTTAGTTCCGCCGGCCATTTCGAACCGGACGGGTCTTCAATACCCGCGTTTTGTGTCGTGTGACAAGCCGTCTATCCCGGAGGTAACAGCATTCCTTTTTCCAGATGTCGCGTCACATGCGCGTAGGACGCTGCATGCGGATCGTGAGTCACCATAACAATCGTCTTCTGGAAGTCCTCGTTCAGCCGCTTCAGAATCTCTAACACCTCGGTTGCGGAGTGGCTGTCCAAATCGCCCGTGGGCTCGTCCGCCAGCAGTAAAGTCGGATCGCTCACAATCGCCCGCGCAATCGCCACCCGCTGTTCCTGTCCTCCCGAAAGCTGCTTGGGCAGATGGTTGATGCGATCCTCCAGCCCCACCAGTTTGAGCGCGGTCACAACGTGGTCGCGGCGCTGCTGCGATGTTAGTTTGGTCAGCAGCAGCGGCAGTTCCACGTTCTCAAACGCGGTGAGCACCGGGATCAGGTTGAACGTCTGAAAGACGTAGCCAATGTGCTCATTGCGCCAGCGGGCGATCTGCGAGTCGTTGAAGCGGAAAATATCCTGCCCCTGCACCAGCAGTTCGCCACTGGTGGGCCGGTCGATCGCCGCGATCATGTTCAGCAGCGTGGTCTTGCCCGATCCAGACGGGCCCATCAGGGCGAGGAATTCGCCCTTGGCAATGTCGATCGACACATCGTCGAGCGCCGTCACCTGAAAGGCATCGCGCTTGAAGATTTTGCTGACGCCACGAACTTGTACAACTTTAGTGCCCGTGGCAACGTTCGGTTGTGCGACTGTGCTCATGATTGCCCCTTGATTTTGATTTTGTCTCCATCTTTCAACGTGGGCGGTGCGGTAGTAATCACACTCTCGCCACCGACCAGGCCCTCGACGAGCCCTCCATCGCTGCGCTGCCCGACTACGTGGATTTCGCGCGCGACAGCTTTTCTGTTATAAGCGATGAACACGATCTTCTTGCCGTCGCGATCGCGGATCGCCGTCGACGGGACGTACACGCCTGACGGTCCCTTCGCATTTTTCGGCGCGTCATTAGCCAGAAATTTTACGGTTGCGTTCATCTCCGGCCGCAGTTGAACGTCGGGATACTTGTCCGGATTCAGCACCTGCACCTTCACCTGTACCGTGGCTTTCTGCCGGTTCGCTTCCGGAGAGATTTGCGCAATGACGCCATCATATTCCTTGTCGGGATATGCGTCGGTCGTAACCTTTGCCCTCTGCGTGGGGCCAAGGCGGGCGAAGTCCGCCTGCGCAATATCGAGCTCGACCTGAAGATCGTTCAAATCCGCCAGGGAAACGACCGAACCCTGCGGCCCACCCGCGGCTGCGCTGGCAAACTGCGCTGTAATGAGCTCGCCTTTTTCTGCTGTGCGGTCGAGAATCGTGCCCGTCACCGGCGCGCGAATCACCGTGGCATCCAGTTGTGACTTGGCATAGTCAAGCTGGCCCTGGGCCTGCATCAACGCGCCCTGGGCGCGTGCGATCTCCTCCGCGCGCGGCCCAATCTTTGAGAGTTGAAACGCTTTCTCCAGGGAATTCACGCGCTGCTGGTCGGACTCGAATTTGGCCGTACTATCATCGAGCGCCTGCCGCGAGACCACGCCCCCGTTCGCCAGTTCCTTCGTGCGATCGAGAGTCAGTTTATCATTCACCAGCGTGGCGCGGGCTTCATCCAGATTGTGCTGCGCCTCTTGCACTTCTTCCGGCCGCGATCCATGCTGCAGTTCGTCGAGATAAGCGCGGGCATTCTCCAGCGCGCCCCGAGCCTGTTCATACGAGGCACGGAATTCCTGATCCTCAAGGCGTACTAACTCCTGGCCTTCCTTCACCTTGTCGCCTTTTTCTACCCCAATCCACAACAGGCGGCCCGTCACCTTGGAGTTCACGTTGATGGTGTGATGAGCCACGATGTAGCCAGTCGCCGAGAGCACGGTGCCGCCCGCATCATTGCCGCTGGTTTCCGCGGTGGCGCGCACGACCTCGACTTCCGGGACGTCCGACGAGAATGCGCGGTAGGCCAAAGTGATCACGCCCAGCAATGCCACCACCGCGCCGCCGCCCAGGATGTAACGGCGCGCCCAGGCCGGCGGCTCTCCGCCGGAGTCGCCGCGCTGGGAGCGGTCAATCCGCAGGCTCTGCAGGTCTTCGTGTTTTGTATCAATCGCCATAGGGATGTTTACGCTCTAAGTCCGCAAATAGTTTCCTGCCGCCCCTAGTAGCCCCGCCGTCCCGGCGGGCGTCCCCGCCCGCCGAGTCGCGAAGGGCGGGACGCCCTCGCGACAGCCGGCAAAGCCTGCCCTTGAGCGAAGTCGAAGGGATGCCGGCGCTCCTTTACCGCCTAGCTACGCAGTGCGCTAAGAATATTCTGCCGCGCCGCATGCCACGCCGGAGCGAGCCCGCCCACGAATCCCATAATCAAGGCGAACAGAATAGCGTATCCCGCAACCTGCCACGTGATCCGCAGGGCAAACACCACTTCGCTGAAGGTGACGGCATTGGACGTGCCTGTCTGCATTCCATTGAATGGGAGCATCAGCAGAATTCCTGCCGCCGCGCCCAGAAGCGCAAGCAGCAAAGACTCCAGCACAAAGGACGTCAGAATCGAGGGCCGCGAGAAGCCGATGACCCGCAGCGTCGCAATCTCGCGTCCCCGGTACGCCACCGCGGCATACATGGTATTCATGGCCGCGAAAATCGAGCCGATCGCCATGATGATGGCCACCACGATCCCGATCACTTTGATCGGCGTGCCGGAACTTGTCTGCTTGGCGTAGTAGTCGGTTTCCAGCATTCCTTCGAGCTTCAGTCGCTGATCGTCGCTGACCCGGTTCTTGAGCGCGTCGGCGGCAATGGGATCGGTCGCTCGCAGGTACGCCGATGAATAGCCTCCCTGGCGATCGAAATCCGACGCCATCTGGTTCACGTCACCCCACACTTCCGACTCGTACGCCGAACCTCCCGCGTCAAATACTCCCACTACCTTCCACGATCCCTTGCCGAATTCCATGGTGTCGCCGATGTTGGCGTGGGTGAAGCGATCGCGAATCGACTTGCTCACAACCACTTCCCGTTGCCCCGTCTGAAACCAGCGTCCCTCCACCAGTTTCGCGCTGGGCCGCATTTCCAGGCCGTCGGGCATCATTCCCCGCACCGTTACGTTGACTTCGCCCGTGCCGTCTTTGCGCGGCAGGATGATCACGACCACCCACTCGCCCGAGGTCATCGGCTCGCCGTGGCTATCCTTCGCGATACCTGGAAGCGTCTTCAGCGTGGGATAGAGCGAAGCGTCGAAACCTCCCGACAACTCCGCCTCCGACCCTTTGCGCAGCACCAGCACGTTCAGTGGATTGCCGCTGTTGACAAAGGCGCGATGCAATCCCGCCAGCAGCGCCATCAGAAAAATTGCAGTCGTGACCGTGAGCGCGATGCCCAGCGCAGTCATGAGCGTGAGCCCCTTGCGGAGCCTCAAATTGCGGATGTTATAGCTGATCGGTATCGCCATAGGTAAACTCTCAACTCAGCCGATGTGGCGCAGTCCTTCCACAATGTTTATGCGCGACGCACTGTACGCCGGTAGACAGCCACTGATGAACCCCACCGTCGCGGCCACGAACAACGAAGTCAACATCGTGGGAACTGTGACCCGCATGCCCGCCGGAATCCCGATCGCGAGGGGAGAGTGGGTCAACCACTGTATCGCCCCGGTCGCCGCCAGCACCCCAAACATTCCGCCCGCGACCGACAAGGCCACGGCTTCACCGACGAGCATCGCGAGCAGGCGCCGGCGCGTAAATCCCAGTGTCTTCAGCATGGCGACTTCGCGCGTTCGGCCGCGGATCGACATCGCCATGGTGTTGGCCGACACCAGAAGGATCGCAAAAACCACCGCCCCGCAGATGCTGAGAATGAAGGCCTTAACATTACCCAAAGTCGCCACAAACGATAGTAGGAATGCTTGCTGGCTTTCCGTCTTCGTGCGCTGCGGCGCGTTGCGAAACATTTCGTCGATCGCCGTGGAGACTTGCGCCACATCCCTGGGCGAAGCGACCTGCGTGATATACCTGCCGGCCTGCCCCTTGAACCAACTCACCGACTCTTCCAAATACTTGGTGCTGAAGTACAAACTCCGCGCCGGGGGATCAATCTTGTAAATCGCGCGGATGGTGAGCTCCGGGCGCAGGGGAAAGTATGGACTCTGCAAGATGATGCGGTCGCCAATCTTCCACCCATATTTCTTCGTCAGTTCAACATCCACCATTGCCCCGGTCCGATCGCGTTGCCAAGCCAGGACCTGTTCCGGCGGGACGATCTTGTCGGATGCGACTTTCGGATACTCCTCAGGGTCGGTCGCAACCTGGGCGAAAGCATTCGCCGAGCGGTCGTCCTTGTAATGGTTTCCGAAATAAGTCATAGGCACGACTGCCAGCACGCCGGGGACGCTGCGAATCTTGTCTCGGTAGTACGCCGGAAGGAAAAACGCCAACGACACCCGGTCCCGCGTAACGATGCGCTTCGCCGCGTCCGGAGTGCCCGGGTCGATGTAAAACGTGCGCCAGATCGACATCATCATCGTAAGCAAAAGCAACGAGAATCCAACGCTCGCCATGGTCAGCAGGCTGCGTCGCTTGTTGCGAAACGTGTTGCGCACCACAAAACTGCCCAGCGTCATAACTTCATCCGATGTGCCGTAATCCGTCGACGATGTTCACCTGGGAAGCGGTATAAGAAGGCAGCGCCGAACTTAACAATCCCACCAGACCGGAGGTGAGCAGGGCGGTGAGCCATATCCCAAGCGTGACCTGCATAGTGAAAAAGCTGATGAACTGAGGAGAATGGGTAAGCCAATAAACCATCAGCCAACCAAGTCCAGCCCCGAGCAGCCCTCCAAGCAGTGAGAGCGCTACAGCCTCGCCCACGAACAGTCCCAGAACGCCGCGCTTAGTGAAACCCAGCGTCTTCAACACAGCCACTTCCCGCGTCCGCTCCCTGATGGACATGGCCATGGTGTTGGCCGATACCAGTAACGTAGCGAACACTACTGCTGAGCAAATGCTCAGAATGAACGCTTTCACATTGCCCATCATGGCCACAAACTCCAGGCCGAACGCTTTCTCGCTTTCTGACTTGGTGGGCTGCGGCGAGTTGCGAAACATGTCATCCACGGCACTGGCAATCTTGCTTACATCGGAGGGAGACGCCGCCAGAATGCTGAAAGTACCGGCCTTTCCCTTGAAGAAGTCCACACCTTCTTCCAAGTACTTCGCGTTAAAGTAAACCGACTTGTCAGCGGGGTTCGAGTGGAAAATACCACGCACGTTCAACTCCAGATTGAGGGGGTAGATCGTTCCCTGCAGAACAATGCGGTCGCCCAGTTTCCATCCGTATTTCGCCGCTAAAGACGAGTCCACAATTACGCCCTGGCGGTCGCGCTGCCAAGCCGTAATTTGTTCTTCAGGCATATCGAGATCCCGGAAAGTCTTGAAGAATTCATCCGGATCGGTGCCGAATTGCGCGAAAAAATTCTCCGGCTTCTGATCTTTGTAGATGCCTCCAAACCATGAGACCGGCACCACCGACACAACCCCGGGAATCGCCCGAATCTTTTCCCGGTAGTAGCCAGGCAGATTAAAGGTGAGAGAAACGCGATGCCGCACCACCAGCCGCTCCGCAGACTCAGCGCTGCCGTCGCTGAGATAGAAAGCCCGCCAAATCGTCATCATCAGCGTGAGCAAGAGTAAAGAGAAAGCGATGCTCAACACCGTCAGAGTGCTGCGTCGCTTGTTGCGGAACGCGTTCTTAGTGACAAACCGGGTCAACGTCATTGGCGTGCTCCAGAAGGGACCGGGAGCCGGGCGCAGGAGGCAGGCACGTCCCAGCCCACCAAGAATAGACGAAGTACCTCGCTATCCACAACCGGGCGAGATTCGATTTGCGCCACGCCCAAAATGCTTAGTTCCACAGAACCGTTTCCTCACGTTCTATCGTTTCGCGGCATCGCTCCGTCCACCAGTGGAGATCGTCATTAGGGACGGATGACAATTGTCACATAATGCTAGACATAACAATCAACCGACGGCGCGACCATAAAGTCACGCTGTAATTCCGGCCTCAAGAGAAGCTTTCCACGCCGACCGGTGCACTTCGACTAGTAGACATCGGTCGACGGCTCAAAACGATGGCCGGAAAGCGCGGGGTGAAGACCAGTCCTTGTCGCTGCCCCCAGCGTTTTCCGACCTTACCTTGGTAACTCGAAGGTTGGCACAAGCAGAGATATCCTGAGCCTACCCATTCCACGGGTCACCGCCGGCCGACTTTGTCGGCGGTGATGCGAAAGGTTCGCGATGCTGTGGGAGCGAAAAAAATAAATGCCTACGAAAATTGGCCATTTCGAAATCCTAAGTGAATTGGCGAAATCAACCACGGGTGTGGTCTACAAAGCCCACGATCCTGAAAGCGGGCAGACGATTGCCCTGAAGGTCATCCAGTTGAGCGCGTTCGGGGAGAGCGCGCCGGCGCTCCAACAGGCGCTGTTGGCAGAGGCTGAGAGCGCCAAGGTACTGGACAATCCTAATATCACCAACGTGTTTGGTGCGGGTGAAATCGAGGGCCAGTTCTGCGCCGGCATGGAGTATGTACAGGGCAATAGCATTGCCACGATGCTGGCGCGCAACGAAGGGTTTTCCATCTGGGATCTTCTCGATATCGGACGGCAATTGTGCAGTGGTCTCGAACACGCGAAGTCGCACAACATTGTTCATTACAGTCTGGAACCATCCAAAATTATGTGCGGCTGGGATGGCACCGTCAAGATTCTGGGGTTCGGCGTTTCTAGCGTAGGCAACTTCGTGCAGCACCTGCCCGGAGCAGTTCCTTCGGTCCTGTATTACATGTCGCCGGAACAGGTTTCGGGCCATTCGACCGATGCGCGCTCGAATCTGTTCAGTCTGGGCGCTATGTTCTACGAAATGGTGACCGAGCGGAAGGCATTTGCCGGCGAAGACGTGAAATCTTTGTCTCAGAGCATCGTGGAAAGCACGCCCGTTGCGCCCCTTCATGTTAATCCCAAGGTGCATCCTCTTTTGAGCGACCTCATCATGAAGGCGATGATGAAAGATCCGGTACAGCGCTACCAGAGCAGCAAGCAACTGCTGGACGATCTGGAGAACTGCAAAGAGGCGAGGCCGGCGGCACCAAAAAAGCCAGAAGTTCCAAAGGGCCCAGTCCAGACGAATGTGGCGGCCCAATCGAAGTTTGTGACGCCTGCTGCAGCCCAGCCAGTCGAAAAAAGAGTCGCCGCGCCGCAGGCGCCGAGCGCGCAAGCGCAACCAGCAGGTTTGGCTAAACCGGCTTCAAAACTTGCCACCCCGAAAGTCGCAGCGGCTGCCGCAGGAGCCGGCGCCGGCACTCTGTCTTCTCCAGAAGTTCCGCCAGTCAGTCGGTCGAGCTCCGATGGTAAGCCGACCGTCGAGGCCTCGGAGACTCTGTCCGCGAACATGTCGTCGGCCGTCAGCGATGAGCCGCAGATCGAAACCTTCGATCCGCAGGTTGCCCCAGACGCTCCGAAGATTGCAGTCGATCCGCTGATGGCCGAGGGTGGATTGAAGACCAGAGGTGGCACGAGTTTCTCGGAAATCTCCGAACTGCCCCCACTCAAGGAAGTCTATGTCGCGCCTCCTCCACCCACTCCTCCTCCGTCTTCCTTTGAGCCTGTGCAGCCTGCAGTCTCGCCGGCAACGGCATTTAAAGCGGGTCGCAAACCCGTCGAGAAGCCCAAAGTACAGCCCAGGGAAGTTGCCGCGAAAGCGATAAAAGAGATCAAGAACGTTCCGCCGAAGCTGATGCTCTATGCTCTAGCCGGAGCTTGCGCACTGATTCTGATCATCGGCATTGGAGTTACCCTCTACATTCACACTCTGAACAGCGACGACGATTCTGGCGCGGGACGCTCCGCCGAGGTGTCGCAAACAGAGCAGCCGGAGGCCAGCCAACCAGCGCCGCGCAATAAACCGACACGGGTGCCGACCGCAACCCAGCCGGCTGAGACCCAAGTTTCCCCAGATCAGCCCGCCGCGACCTCGGAGCCCGAACCTGCGCAGGCTGAGACTGGTGAGCCTTCCAAGGCACGGAATGCACGGAGGAGGGCTGCTCCGCCAATCATTCCCGGACAGTTGACCGTTGACTCTACCCCCCAGGGTGCCCAAGTTCAGGTGGATGGCAGGGGCGACGCGAGCTGGGTCACGCCGCTGGCTTTGACGAATCTCCAGCCCGGGCAGCATTCCATTACTGTCAGCAAGGCGGGCTACTCCACCGACGCGCGGACGATGAATGTGACCTCAGGAAACCGGGCGACAACGGTTGTTCACCTGGCGAGGTTGATGGCCACTCTGGTAGTGAAAAGCGATCCGCGCGGGGCCAACATCTACGTGGACGGCCGCGACATGGGCACGAAAACCCCGGGACAGGTCAGCGTGGACAAAGGCCAGCACGAGGTGCTGGTGCGGATGTCGGGATACATTGACGAAACCATGAACGCGCAGTTCGCGCTTGGGCAAACATTCAACTTTTCTCCGATGTTGCGGCCTCTCGGCAACACGGACAACCTCAAGACCGTCGGAAAGATGTCGAAGCTGTTTGGGGGAAAGGGCCAGGGGGGACAGGCGACCTTGAGTATCCGTACGCAGCCCAAGGGCGCCCAGATCGCGATCAACCAGCACATGTTGGAAAAGGGCTCGCCGGCTGACGTGATGCTCGATCCCGGCAACTACGTGATCGACCTTACGCTGAGCGGGTATGCGCCCGCGCGCAAGGTCATCAACGTCGAGAAGGGCGGCAAGGTTGTGGTCGACGAAGTGCTGCAGCGGCAGTGAGGTCCATGTCATATTGCGTTCTGAACTGAGCTGAATTACGAACTGCCAAACTCCAGCCGCGAAGCCCGGCACGGCAGCACTCTTTAGCCCGGAGGCACGCAGCTCGAGTTTCACTGCAGCCTGCTCGCACCTGCGAAGCATCCCACTTGGCACCCACGTTCTCCGCCCTGGCCCTCGTTCATCGCATCCACGAAAAAATTGCGCAAAGCGTGGTGGAGACGCCGCTGCAATTCTCGTAGATTCGGAACACGCGCCAAAAAGAACCGCCTGGCGAAACTTCGGCGAAGCAGGAAACAGGGCACGCGCGGTCCTTTCGCGTGCCCTGCCTTCTTTGGTGAAGAATTTATTTAGGCAACTTGAAGTTGATGGTGACTTGCGTTTGAATCTCGACCGGCTCGCCGTTGAGCAAATATGGTTTGAACTTCCACAGTTTGACCGCATCGGTGGCGGCCTTGGTGAGCTGGGAATCGCCGCTCAGTCCTTTTACGTGAGTGATGTTCCCGTCTTTTGAAATGGTCGCCATCAACTCAACGGAACCCTCAATCCGCATGCTGAGGGCGTTCCGAGGATAGATGGGCTGCACTTTCTTAATCAGCAATCCGCGCGACACGCCTTGCGATATGTTCAGCGTCTGCAGTAGCGGTTTGGGTGCGACTGTTTCGCCACTCCCAAAGTTGGGCGGAGGTGCGCCGGCACCTGCGGTTGCGATTCCGATCATGCTGGGAGCTGCAACGTCAGACGCTCCACCTTTTGCATGTAACGTCGGAGCCTTGCCTCCTTTGACCACAAGCGGCTCAGCAGAAGCCTCGGCCGCGCCCGAGCCTGATGGCTTCGTGGAACTCGACGCAGACGATAGGGCGTCATCGTCAAACGCAGAATCGGTGTCGTCCGATGCATGACCCTTCGCGGTCAATGCCGCGGTTTGTGAACTCGGCAAAGATGCAGATGTCTTTTGCGCGCCAGAAGCGGGCGAGTGCTGAGCGCCGCTGGGCTTCGCAATATGCGGAGTCGCGATAGGCGCTGATGTGTTTTCCGTCGGAATGGCTTCGGGTTCACTCGTGTGTCCGTGGAAGTGCGCCCACCCGGCATAAGCTGCTGCGGCGACAATCACGGCGGCGGCGATCGCCAGAAAAAGTTTCTTTCCTCCGCCCTTCGATTCTGCTGGGTCATTGGCCCCGCCAAAGGTGAATGATGGCGCCGACCCAACCAAACTGGACGACTCGCTCTGCGCTGCTTCCAGCTTTTTCGACCGAGTCTCAGCGTCCGGCAAACGTTCGGGCAGGACTTCTGCGGCGCGCGTTTCCTGAGGTTCGCGGGCTCGAGCGGGCGTGCTGGCAGCTCCGCTGCCCAGGCTTGCCGGCAATCCGGCGTTGGAGGGAGACTTCACCTCGGGCGCAGCAGAAACAACAGCTGCTGCGAGGAACTTCTCGGCCTGAGGCGCAGGTATAATGAACCCCTTGAATGTAGGCGTAACCGGAGCAGCCGCCGAAGACGCCGCGATGGAATCTTCCCCGCCGATTTCGAGCAAATCTTCGTCTTGAGCAGTGGCATTCGAACCCGCTGCTGCTGCGGCCGGAGTTTCCGATTTTGCGGATGGAGCGGATTTGGTAGCGACCGGCATCGCAGCCGATGCTGCCGTCGCGGAAGCGCTCGCTTTGGCAGGGTCGCCCTTGCGCAGCAGTCCACGAGCCACGCGCAACGTTCCCTTGGCCTGTTCGATGTTGATGGGTTTGGTCAGGACGAGGTTGGCGCCGATGCGAAACGCCTTTGCCACCCCGGCCTGACCTTCCACTACGGCTACGGCAAGCGACGCCTGGTTGGACGTCGAATTACGTGCGCTCTTAAACAACAATGTGGCATTCTGCTCGTTATCGCAGTCGACCACGACAGCGTCGAAGTGTTGGCCCATCAACTTCTTGACTGCAGCGAAAGGTTCCGCGCAGGCCTCGACGTTGAACTCGAGCTCGCTTAAAACTTGCGTCACCGTGCGAGCGGTTTTTTCATCGGGGCAGAAGAGAAGAGCTTGGTAACCCATACCAAACCCATCCTAGGTATACCCGTTATCCCCAGCAAGTTACGCTGGTAATTCGCGTTTCACTAATTCTTGTGGTGTTTCGGTTATGGGAACGAAACCAATGAGGGAACTGCAGCAGTCGGCACGCTCGAACACCGCCCTGCGTAACAACTCCACGGGTCGCATACAATAGCCGGCCATGCGTCCGCGGTTGCCTCTGTGGCTTAAGATCGGATGGACGATCTGGCTGCTCGTCTGGGCGCCGCTGTACTGGCGGCAATTCGGGCTGCAGAATTTTCTCTTCTTCTGCGATCTTGGAAATGTGTTGATAGGAATCGGCTTGTGGCTGGAGAGTCCGCTGATCTTTTCGTGGGCAGCGTCGGGACTGCTTTTATTCCAGACGATCTACACCGTCGATCTTGCCGGCGGGCTGCTGACAGGCCGCCACCTCGTCGGCGGCACGGAATACATGTTCGATCCGCATTTGCCGCTCATCATTCGCCTGCTCAGCTTGTTTCACATAGTCACACCGCCGCTGCTTTTGTGGGCGATTTGGCGTTTGGGTTATGACCGGCGTGGATGGAAGCTCCAGACACTGATGGCGTGGATTGTGGTGCCAGTTAATTATTTCTGGCGTCCCGGGCAGGATGTGAACTGGGCCCGTGGGTTGTTCTTTCACGAGCAGCATGCCATGCCAGGATGGGCTTATCTATTCGTCTACCTGGTCACGGTGCCGCTGTTGGTTTATTTTCCCACCCATCTTTTTGTGGATTGGCTGATGCGGCGCTGGAACCGAGAAATGTAGCGCCGGCATCCTGCCGGCCGTCCCGAGGGAGTCCCCGCCCTCGGCTCGGCGGGCGAGAGGGCGGTGCTACATCTTGCCCGACTCGTCCGGCTGCTTCCGTACAGCCGACTCTGGTTGCGGGTACTCGATCGATCCTTTGAACGAAGAAATGTCTTCCTCGTGGAAGTCAGGGAAAGGCAACTGCTTCCCGTCGCGCCATTCCGCAATCTTCTTAATGGCGTTGTCAGCTTTTTCTTTCTCGACTCCGCCATCGCGGCTCAGATAGAGCGTCTGCGACGGAAGCGCCAGGCCGCCGCCGGAGTCCTCCATCACATCCATGATGCGCAGCAACAGATCTTCGCGAACGGCAGCGAATTCGTTGAAGTCGCGCGTCAGGATGTACGCCATCACTTCCAGGCTGAGGGAACTGCCCGCAATGTCCGTGAGCCGCACCCGCACGGTTTTGGTTTCCACTCTGGAGTGGCTGTAAAGCAAGCGACGGATTTCCGCCAACACGAAGCGCACATGGTCCGCCTTACTCTCGGGACGCAGGCCGAGATTCGTCTTGAACAGAATCTTGTCGCGGCGGCTGAGATTCTCGAGGTTGATCGTGGCCACGGTGCCGTTAGGAATTGCCACCAGCGTCCGTTCGTCCGTGCGGATGCGAGTGGAGCGCAAACCGATGTCTTCGACCACTCCGGTGCGATCGCCGAAGCGGCAGACATCTCCGACGCGAAAAACTTCATCGCCCAGGACAGAAACCCCACCGAAAAGGTTCTCGATGGTTTTCTGCGCGCCGAAGCCAATCGCCAGGCCGCCAATGCCGAGCCCGGCGAGCGCGGTGCTCATGTTGAAGCCCAGATTGCCGAGCACGGCCAGAACGCCCACCACAAAAATCACTGTCTTGACGATGCGCTCGCCCAGCAGCATGAGCGATCCCGTGCCCGCGTGTCCGCGGGCTAGAGCTCGACTGCGCACGCGATGCAGGGACCATTGAACGACCCGCCAGAGAATCCAGGTTGCGCTGATGATGAGTGCGATAGATGTAATTTGAAAATAGTAGTGCCGCGGCAGCAGCGGAATACGAAGGTAGACGGCAAAGACTTGATGAATGAGTGTGCCTGTAAGCAGCCACGCCGGGCCTGAAACCGAGCGCCAGTTGGCGACGTCCAACTGTCCGCGCCGACGTGCCCACCAACGTAATGGAATTTCCAGAAGCGCCAGCACCGACCAGCCGAGCGCCGCCGCTACCGGCAGCGCGATCAGCAGAGCCAAAAATTGCCATAGCGGCATTCCCGCGAACTGGTGTTTGACCAGCACGTTCGGGAGTCGGCTCTCCACGTGGCGAGCCTGGACTTGATCGTAAAGCTCAGGAACTTTGGACAGAGTGCTGGAGGAGATCAGCCATATCTTGCCGGCGCTCGCATCCGACACGCGCACCAGATCCAGGTCGGCCTCGACATCGCCCGACGACATGGTGCCAATTTTCTGCCAATTCAGCGGCACACCTTCTTGCGGGATTCCGTCTGCCTGCGTGAAGTTGTTGAACCTGCCGGGGAACGCACTATCCAGCACCACCTTGAGCTTGGTAGCAATCTGCTGGCCTTCGGATTGGCGGCGCGCAGCGCTCATCTGCAGGTACTGCGCCGCAATTCCGTAGTCCCCGGCCTGCGCCGCCTGCAAAAAGCCCAGCATCGTGCCCGACGGTGTCGTGCGTCCGAGGGGATCGACCGTCGCATTGGCCGCCGCCCTCGCGGAGGTCGACGACGGCAGAGCCTGGCTGAACGCCGCATCCCTAGAAATCAGGCAAGCCCCAAGACACACCACCCAGACGAATATGGCTTTCGGAAAAGAGGACATGATTTTCTCCCGCCCGGCTTTGTGCGGGTGCACGCATGTCGTGCGTAGAAATCGAAGCATGGAAGCAATCATTGTATCGAAATGCCGCGGAGAGGTTAGGAACGCACGGCGTGGCGCGCAGCACCCACTATCCCCGCTTCGGCCGGTAGATGTGCGTGCTGGTGCCGAAGAAAACTTCGGCGGATTCCCTCACCGTTTCCGACAACGTGGGGTGCGGATGAATCGTCAAGGCAACGTCGCTGGCGAGCGCTGCCATCTCGATTGCGAGCACACCTTCCGCAATCATCTCGCCGGCGCCCGCGCCTACGATCCCCACTCCCAGCACCCGTTCGCTCTGCGGATCGATGAGGAGTTTGGTCATGCCTTCGGGCCGGTCCAGCGTAATGGCGCGACCGGAGGCGGCCCAGGGAAACTTTGCAACTTTGACCTCTCGATTTTCCTTTTGCGCCTGCGTCTCCGTCAGGCCACACCAGGCAACTTCGGGATCGGTAAAGACCACCGCAGGAATCGCGTTCGGTTCGAAGGCAACTTTCTGTCCGGCAATAGCCTCAACCGCGACCCGGCCTTCATGCGTTGCTTTGTGCGCGAGCATCGGCTCGCCGACCACGTCTCCAATGGCGTATATCGAGGGATCATCGGTCTGCAATTGCTTGTTCACTTGAATGAAACCGCGCGGCCCAACTTGCACACGCGTCTTGTCGAGACCTTGGATTTCAGAGTTGGGCTTGCGGCCAACCGATACGAGCACGCGATCGAAAACTTTCTCGCGCTCTTTGACGTTCGCTCCTTCGAACGTGGCGCGAATACCGCTGCCTTCGTCTTTCACCGACGCGACCGTCGTGTTGAGCAGGATACCGTCGAACATCTTCTCCAACCGCTTGTGCAGCGGAAGCACCAGATCGCGATCCGCGCCGGGGAGAATGCCAGGAAGCATTTCCACCACGGTCACGCGCGTGCCCAGTGCCGCATAGACGGAGCCTAGTTCGAGTCCGATGTACCCGCCGCCGACGACTAGCAGAGTGCCAGGAATGTCTTCGAGATTCAGGGCGCCGGTGGAATCCATCATGCGCGGCGTATCGAGCTTCAAAGTCGGAACGATGGCAGGGCGAGAGCCGGTCGCAAGGATGATGCGATCGAAGCTCAGCGATTCTTCGGACCCATCGGATTTCTTTACGCGCAGCGCTGTTGAATTCTCAAATGCCGCACGTCCTTGCACGTAATGTACTTTGCGCTGTTTCGAGAGCTGACCGAGGCCTCCAGTAAGCTTCTTGACCACGCTCTCTTTCCACGAACGCAGGCGAGCCAGATCGATTTTCGGTGCGGCGAATTCAACCCCCCAATCCTTGGCCTGATGCGATTCTTCCAGCAGCTTGGCCACATGGAGCAGCGCTTTCGACGGAATGCAGCCTCGGTAGAGACATACTCCGCCGGGGTTCAGCTCAGGATCGATCAGAGTGACCGTCATGCCGAGATCGGCGGCCAGAAATGCCGCGGCGTATCCACCGGGTCCGCCGCCGACGACTGCAATGTTCAAGGATTGTGTATCTGGCATGGGTGTAAAAAAAGTCTCAAAGTTTCAAGGCTTCAAAACTGCAAAGTTGGAACTGCTCGTGGTTCTAGCAGCAGATTCGCCGCGTACCGAGTGCATTAGGTCCTTCGCTTCGCCAGGATGACAACTGAAACGAAGCGCAAAAATGTAGCTCCGCCGGAACCTTGAAACCTTGAAACTTTAAACTTTGAAACCTTGAACTTGTCTTATCCCTGTACCGATAGCAGGAATGGTTGTTCAAACGCTTCCGCGATCCAACGAAGGAATCGCGCCGCATCGGCCCCGTCAATCAGCCGGTGATCATAGGAAAGCGAAAGCGGCAGAATCAGCCGCGGCTCGAATTTGCCATTGATCCACTCCGGCTCCATGCGCGACCGCGAAAGACCTAAAATCGAAACTTCCGGATAATTCACGATGGGCGTAAAGCCGACGCCGCCAATGCCGCCCAGATTGGTGATGGTGAACGTGCCGCCCTCCATATCCGCAGCCGTAAGCTTTTTGTCCCGCGCTTTCTTCGAAAGCTGCGACAACTCGACCGCCAGTTCGACTATGTTTTTCTTGTCGACCTCCCGGATCACCGGAACCAGCAATCCCCGATCGGTATCGGCAGCCACACCAATGCTGATGTACTGCTTATAGATAATTTCTTCTTTCTCGATGTCGATGCTGGCATTGAACTGCGGAAACACTTTGAGAGCCGCGGCGCACACCTTCAGCGCGATTGCCGTAACCGTCATCTTGCCGCCGGCTTCCTGCGCTTTCGGAGCAAAACGGGCGCGCAATTGCTCGAGTTCGGTGATGTCGGCCCGGTCGTGCTGCGTAACGTGAGGAATCGTGTTCCAGGATTCAGCCAGGTGCTCGGCTGTTTTGCGGCGAACGCCGCGCATGGAGACGCGTTCGACTTTACCCCACTTGGCGAAGTCCGGAAGCTGAGGTTGAGCGAAGTGTCCGGCGCGCGGTGGCGCCTGGGCTGCGGTAGCGGCCGCCGACAACAACCCTTTCGCGTAAGCCTTGACGTCATCTTCGCTAATTCGGTCGCCGGGGCCGGTCCCCTTTACCTCGTAGATGTCAACGCCAACCTCGCGGGCAAATCGCCGCACGTGCGGCGCAGCTGGAATGGCCTGCCGATGTTCCGTGCCGGCAACTTTGCCAAGTTGCACAGGCATGCTGAACACCGCCGCCCCGGGTTGCTGCGGCTGGTCCGGCGGCAGAGCCTCTTCTTCCGTCTTGCCCTCGGCGCGAATCGCTGCCTGAAATGCCAGGCGCGCTCCGTGCTGCCCGGAAACATGTTCGACTGGAGCGTTCCGAGCGCGGGTCGTTTCGGCCTGAGCCGGTGCTCCGCCTTCCAGAGTGAAGATTACTTGCCCAACTTTGATCTTTTCGCCTTCTTTTACTTTCACCTCTTTGACCACGCCGCTGACTGACGACGGTACTTCGACCACGGCTTTGTCGGTCTCCAATTCCATCACCGGCTGGCCTTCCGAAACTTTGGCGCCGGGCGCAATCATCAAACGAACCAGATCCCCTTGCGAAATGTTTTCCCCGAGTTCAGGAAGTTTGAATTCGCTGGCTCCAGACCCGGACGAAACTAGCGCAGCGGGAGCAGTTGCCGAAGCCGCGGCTGCAGGCGCGGGCGATGACACCGCAGGGGGCTTTTCTTGAACTGGCTTTTGCTGAACGGGCGCGGGTGCTGCCGCGGCCGCCCGCGTGGAAGGTTCGGGAGAAGCCTTGGCTTCCGCTCCGTCCACCGTAAAGATCACCTGACCGACCTTGATTTTGTCGCCCTCTTTGACTCGAATTTCCTGTACCGTTCCGCTTACCGACGAAGGCACTTCGACCACCGCCTTGTCGGTTTCCAGTTCCATGACCGACTGACCGGCGCTGACACTGGCTCCCGGCGCAACCATCAGGCGCACCAGGTCGCCCTGTTCGATGTTTTCTCCCAACTCCGGAAGTTTGAATTCAATCACCGCGTGGTTCCTTTTCTAAGATCTTGATGTGTCGAGTCGTAAACAGGACTCTAGATCGATTCTTATTACCTGAAGACAATCCGCCGATCCTAGCTGATTGCCGGATTCGCCTTATCGGGATTGATCCCCAGTTCTTGAATCGCTCGCTTCACCACGTCTATGCCAATTTTGTTCTCCCGCGCCAGCGCTCCCAGCGTGGCCAGCACGATGTGCTTAGCATCCACTTCGAAGAAGTCGCGCAATGCCGTACGGTTCTCGCTCCGCCCGAAACCGTCAGTTCCGAGCGAAACGAGTTGTCCCGGCACCCATTTGCTCAAGCTCTCCGGCAGCACCTTCATGTAATCAGACGCCGCGATGAATGGCCCCGCAGCATCCTTCAAAGTCTGCGTTACGTAAGGGACTTTCGCCGCCTCGGCAGGATGCAGCATGTTCCAGCGCTCGCAATCGTTCCCGTCGCGATAGAGTTGCTTATAGCTGGTCACGCTCCACACATCGGCTCCCACGCCATACTTCTCCTCCAGAATCTGCTGTGCCTTGAGCACTTCGTACATAATCGTGCCGCTGCCCAGTAGTTGCGCGCGCAGCTTGGCATCGCTCTTGGCCGACGCCTTGAACCGGTACAGCCCTTTCAGCACGCCTTCGCGAACATTTCCTTCCGCGGGCATCCCCGGCATGTGGAGTGGCTCATTGGTGACGGTCAGATAATAGAAGATCGATTCCTGATCGACATACATTCGCTTGATGCCATCCTGAATAATGATGGCGATCTCGTAGGCAAACGCCGGATCGTAAGCTAGCAGGTTCGGCACCGGAAGCGCGAGCACGTGGCTGTGACCGTCCTGGTGCTGCAGGCCCTCGCCNNGCTGGAAGCCGAACATCGAGTAATAGATAAAGAAGGGAATTGTATTGATCCCGTGATTCGCATACGCCGTGCCCGCCGCGATAAACGAGCACATCGATCCTGACTCGGTGATGCCTTCCTCGAGAATCTGCCCGTTCTTGGCTTCTTTGTAATAGAGCAGCGTATCCATGTCGACCGGCTCATAGTTCTGGCCCACACTGGAATAGATTCCGACCTGGCGGAAGAGTCCTTCCATGCCGAACGTGCGGGCTTCATCGGGAACAATGGGCACGATGAGCTTCCCGAGTTCTGGGTCGCGCAGCAACTTTGCCAGCAGCCGCACGAAGACCATCGTCGTCGAAACTTCGCGTCCCTCGGTGCCCTTATGGAATTCCTCGAAGTGCGAATCGGGCACGGACTTCAGCGCCGCGGCCCGCACTTTGCGTGTCGGCATATATCCGCCAAGCTGCTGGCGCCGCGCCTGCATGTATCTGATTTCAGCGCTGTCATCGGACGGACGGTAAAATGGAGCCTGATGCAGTTCGTCGTCGGGAATGGGAATTCCGAAACGCGAGCGGAACATCTGCAACTCGTCTTCGTTCAATTTTTTCTGCTGGTGCGTGATGTTCCTGCCCTCACCCGCTTCGCCCAGGCCGTAGCCCTTGATCGTCTTCGCCAGGATGATGGTCGGTGCTCCGGTGTGATCGAACGCAGCGCGATAAGCGGCATGCACTTTGATCGGGTCGTGCCCGCCCAAACGCATGCGCGCCAGTTGATCGTCCGATAGATGCTCCACCATTTTCAGCAGGCGTGGATCGGTGCCGAACAGGTTTTGTCGAAAGTAGGCTCCGCTTTCGACAAAATACTTCTGATATTGCCCGTCGCTTATTTCCCCGAGGCGCCGGACCAGCAGGCCATCGCGGTCATTCTGAATCAGGTTGTCCCAATCGGAACCCCAAATCACTTTGATCACGTTCCAGCCCGCGCCCCGGAAAATCGCTTCCAGTTCCTGAATAATTTTTCCGTTACCGCGGACCGGACCGTCAAGACGCTGCAGGTTGCAGTTCACCACGAAGATCAGATTGTCGAGTTTTTCGCGCGAAGCCAGCGTGATCGAGCCCAGCGACTCGGGTTCGTCCATTTCGCCGTCGCCCAAAAAAGCCCAGACCTTGCCGCCGGTCGACTGCTTGAGTCCGCGATTCTCCAGATACTTGATGAACCGCGCGTGGTAAATCGCCTGGATCGGCCCCAGACCCATGGAAACCGTGGGGAACTCCCAGAACTCAGGCATGAGCCACGGATGGGGATACGAACTCAGCCCTCCGCCAGGCTTCAGTTCACGGCGGAAGTTTTGCAGCTTCTCTTTCGAAATCCGGCCCTCGAGATAAGCGCGGGAATAAATTCCTGGAGCGGCGTGCCCCTGGAAGTAAACGACATCGCGATCCCCGCTCTCCGTTTGCGCGCGGAAGAAATGGTTGAACGCAACTTCGTAGAGCGTGGCTGCTGACGCGAAAGTTGAGATATGTCCGCCGATGCCTTCCTGAATCTTGTTGGCGCGGACGACCATGGCAAGTGCATTCCAGCGGACCAGGCTCTTGATGCGGCGTTCCATTTCCTGGCTGCCGGGAAACGGAGCCTGCTGCCGCGTAGGGATCGTGTTCTGGTAAGGCGTAGTCGCCGAGAAAGGCAGGTTGATGCCGGCTTCGCGCCGGGCGTGCAGCGCCAACTGCTGCAACAGGCGCCCTGCCCGGTTGGGGCCGCCTTTGGAAAGAACATAATCCAGAGAATCGACCCATTCCCTGGTTTCCAAAACTTCTAAGCCGTCGGTTTCCGTCTGAGCCACTTCTGGTTTCTCCGTCGTAGAATGCGCAATGCTCCATCATAGTGCAAACGCGAAGGTTTTTGCTGGCACCGAAGGATGGAGTGGGTAAGTCTGGGGATGGGCCTACGATCCAGGAGTGATCGTGAGCCGATTACGCACCCGAAGGCTGAGTTGTCGCGGCCGATCTACGCGTTCGGACGATTGCTCCGCCAACAACGATCGCGAGCGGATCAGCGCATGACCATAGCATCCACGCAACATCGATAGGCAAATGCGTGGCTACCCATACCAAAGCAGCGCCAATCAAAGTGCAAAGGACCAGAGCTAGCGTCATCGTGGCAACCATCTCCTTTCCCTTGGCCACCAACGCGACCATACACCCGACGAACAGCGAGGCCATGAGGTGCCCAATCACCATTCCCTTCAGCACCCACATGTAAGCCTGAAAATGGGTCGACCAGAACGCGAGGTATCTGTCGGTAATCACCGATAGCACCTTGTCGGGCAGCCCCGAGGCAAACCTCAGCAATAAAAACCCTCCGACTACGGCGGCAGCCGTCGACCACGGAGCGACACGGAACCCGGTGCCGAAGAGATGTGCGATGGTCTTCACCGTCTGTCGCCAATACCAGCGCCGGGCGAACGGGACTCCCGATCTCAACGCGAGCTGGGAGAATTCCTCAACGATGTCCCCGAGGATCGATTCTTCTTCGGGAAGGGTGAACAGATCCACGAGCCAGGTGGCAATGCGCGGCGGCTGAACGAAATGTGGTTGGGGCATCATGAGTAGCTCCCGATGAGGTCGAGGCCCTCGGTCATGTTCTGGAGTGCCTGTTGGGTGCGGTTCACAGCCGCCACTCCCTTAGCCGTTACACGAAAAAAGCGCTTCGAGCGCCCGCCACGTTCTGGCGTAGGATCGCCGTGGCGGGATTTAACATACCCTTTTTTCTCCAGGCGATCGAGTGTGGCATAGACAGCGCCGATCGACACTTCACGCTTCGTGCGGAATTCTATCTCTTGCCGCACGGTGACTCCATAAGCTCGATCTTCCAGCCGCAGAAGCGCCAGCACGATGATGTGCTCGAATTCGCCGAGATAATCGCGACCCGTCATTATCTATACAATATAGAGTAAATGTTGGTCAGTCAAACCTTCCCAATGTACTAAACCTGCAGCGGAGACCCTCCTGGTTTAGAATCGCATTCTGCGGCCGTTCGCGCAGGAGGATTCCATGTTACGGATCGTTCTGCTGTTAGCTGTGGTAATCGTGCTGGTGGTGCTCGTCCCGCGCCTGTTGTCGCGCTCAGTCACGCCTTCCGAGGGAAGCAACGCTCCCGACTTCACGCTGCCGTCGCAAGAGGGCTCGTCCGCCAGCCTGAAGGACTACCGGGGAAAGTGGGTCGTCCTTTATTTCTATCCCAAGGATCAGACGCCGGGCTGCTCCCGCGAGGCCCACAACTTCCAGGTGGATCAGCCCCAATATGCTGAGCGAAATGCAGTCGTATTGGGCGTAAGCCTCGACAGCGTAGATTCGCACAAAAGGTTTTGCGCCAAAGAGGGCCTGAACTTCAAGCTCCTGGCCGATACCGACCACAAAGTGACCGACGCCTACGGATCGCTGACCAATCTCGGCCTGGTGAAGTTTGCCGCGCGCCATACCTTTCTGATTGATCCCAACGGTAAAATCGCCAAGGCCTACACCAGCGTCGACCCCATCAAGCACAGTACCGAAGTTCTGGCGGAATTAGATCAGCTCCAGAAATCTGGAGCCGTGAAGCGTTAGCACGCGAATATGTGGGGACAGCTGCCCGGGCTGTCCGGCGGAGCGAAGCTCCGCGGGTTAGTCTTGTTTCGCTCCGTATCGAAGGCAAAATCCTGACTCGCTTTTTGTATGCGTAGGAAACTCGGATCCTTCGATCTGCGTCCTCTACTCCGACAATTCAGCACACGAAGTAAAATAATTAAAGATGGCCACTGCAGCGAGAAATGACGTGCCCGGGAATGACGTACGCGGCCCTGCGCCTTACCGCTTCCCGCCAGGCTTCCAGCGAAACCTCCTCTGGTTTGCCTTCCGCAGGTTTCGCCCCGCGAATCCGATCCTTCTGTTTCAGCGCCTGGCCCTGGAATACGGCGACATCGCGCACTACAAGATCGGATGGAATCACATTGTCTTTTTGAATCACCCCGACTACATCCGGGAAGTGCTGGTGGTGCAGAACGAAAACTTCATCAAGGAGCGCACGGTTCAGCGCACAAAAATGCTGCTGGGCGAGGGCATGATCACCAGCGAAGGCGCTCAACACCGCTCGCAGCGGCAGGGAGCACAGCCTGCGTTTCATCGCCAGCGCATCCCGGAATACGCGAGCTCGATGGTCCAGGAGGCAGTCCGCTTGCGCGACCACTGGCGGTCCGGCGAGCAGCGCGACATTGCCATCGACATGATGCATCTCACGCTCA
Organism: Acidobacteriaceae bacterium; assembly: GCA_003136335.1. The sequence continues at coordinate 23,634 of PLEA01000657.1, forward strand.
ACGTAGTCGCGCAAACCCTGTTTGCCACCGATCTCCGCGAGGAAGTGAACGAACTGGCTAGCGCCATCAACCGCATCATGGGCCTCTACAATTTCCTTGTAATGTTGCCGGCGGCAGAGTGGCTGGTGCACGTGCGGCCACCAGGCTTGGCCGCATTCGTAAAAGCGCGCAAGCGTGTCGACGCAGTCGTCTACCGCATGATCGCCGCGCACCGCCAGCGAAGTTCCCACGGCAGCAGCCTGCTCGATTTCATGCTCGCCTCGTCGCCTGACCAGAACGCGGCCGCGGAGCAGTCGTTGCGCGATCAGGTCATCACAATTTTTCTGGCTGGCTACGAAACCGTTGCTAACGCTCTCTCTTGGACGTGGTTTCTGCTCTCCCAAAATCCCGAGTGCGAACGCCGCTTTCACGACGAGATTGACCGCGAGCTGCAAGGCCGCCTGCCGTCGTTCGACGATGTTCCTCGTCTACGTTATATAGAAATGGTGCTGGCGGAATCCATGCGGCTCTACCCGCCCGCGTGGGCGATGGGCCGCTACGCGCGCAATGATTTTCAGTTAGGCGACTTCTACCTGCCCGCGAAGACGACTGTCTTGATGAGCCAATTCATCACTCATCGCGACGCCCGCTTTTTCCCCGATCCTCTGCGCTTCGATCCGGATCGCTTCACTCCCGAAGCCAGGTCGCGGCGAACCAAGCTTACCTATTTTCCATTTGGCGCCGGAGTCCGGCAATGCATTGGCGAGTCGTTTGCATGGATGGAGGGCGTGCTGCTACTGGCCACTCTGGCGCAGAAGTGGAAGTTGAGACTCGTCCCCGGACACCGCGTCGAGCCCGAGCCGCTCATCACCTTGCGTCCTAAATATGGCATGCAGATGCATCTGGAGGCGCGTGACCACATCAGCAAGCCTTAGCGTCGAGCGCGAGGGGAAATCATTTAAAATGCTCGGTCGCGGCCTAGAAAATGATCGACAGCAAGAGCCGAAGAGTTCGAGTAATTGACTCCCACACCGGCGGCGAGCCGACGCGGGTAGTCGTCAGCGGAGGTCCCGACCTCGGGAGCGGGCCGCTGGCGGAGCGACTGGAACGCCTTCGCAGGGATCACGACAGCTTTCGATCTGCAGTTGTAAATGAGCCGCGAGGTTCCGACGTTATGGTGGGGGCCTTATTGTGCGAGCCAGTGGATCCTGCCTGCGCCGCCGGCGTGATCTTCTTTAATAACGTTGGATATCTCGGCATGTGCGGGCACGGGACGATCGGTTTGGTGGCGACGCTATTCTTCATGAATCAGATCGAACCCGGCGAGCACCGCATCGAGACTCCGGTAGGAACCGTGAGCGCCGTCCTGCACCCGAACGGTGAGGTCACGGTGAACAATGTTGCCAGCTATCGCCTGGCCGCGAACCTGGAAGTGCAACTGCCGCCCTATGGCAAGGTGCACGGCGACGTGGCTTGGGGAGGAAACTGGTTTTTTCTCGTACGCGACCACACCATGGATCTGTCGCTTGCGAACTTTGAGGAACTGACCGACTTCACATGGGCGATCCGCCAGGCCCTTCGTCAACAGGGAATTACCGGAGCCGGGAATCAGGAAATCGACCACATCGAACTCTTTGGCCCCTCCCATCTCCCCTCCGTCGACAGCAAGAATTTCGTGCTCTGTCCCGGGAAAGCCTACGATCGTTCGCCATGCGGCACCGGAACTAGCGCCAAGCTCGCCTGCCTCTATGCGGATGGGAAAATCCGCGAAGGCCAAATTTGGAGACAGGAGAGTATCGTCGGAAGTGTGTTTGAAGGCAGCGTTACAGTACGCGACGGCAAGGTCTACCCCAGCATTAAGGGTACTGCCTTCGTGAACGCTGAGGCTGAACTGGTCCTAGATCAGCAGGATCCGTTTTGCATGGGTATTCGAGCGTGACGCCGAGGAAGGTACGCGGTCTCAAGCAGCACTTCAAAGAACTTTTCGGCGTTCCTCCTAGAATCTTCCGCGCGCCCGGACGCGTCAACCTGATCGGAGAACACACCGATTACAACGACGGCTTCGTCATGCCTGCCGCCGTTGGCTTCTCCACGTATGTGGCCATTGCGGCGCGGCCGGATCGGAAGCTTGTAATCCACTCGGAAGAACTCCCCGGTAATTTCGAGTTCGATCTTGACCACCTGCCCGAGCAGCGGACCGGCGCATGGTGTGACTACGTGCTGGGAGTTGCCAGCGTCCTTGGGCAACGGGGCCATGAGCTTCATGGCGTGAACTTGCTGGTACACGGCGAAGTCCCGATTGGCGCGGGACTGAGCTCATCGGCGGCTCTGGAAGTCGCCTCTGCGCTTGCGCTGATGAGCGTCGGCGAGATGCAACTGCCTCTGACCGAGGTCGCTCAGCTCTGCCGGCAAGCTGAGAACAGTTTTGTCGGTGC
>PLEA01000036.1 GCA_003136335.1 Acidobacteriaceae bacterium
CGTTCACTTGCGTCAGATACGGCAGGCTTATTGCACGCGTACCGACGTACTGCGCACGCACACTGGCATTGCTTCCAAACTGACGTTCGATCCCGAGACTCCACTCCAGGAAATACGGCGGATGGAGTTTGCCGTCAGGCACTGCGGTAATGGCAACTGGCTCTAGACACGCTTGAGGATTTGCCTGCGGAGACGCGCAGGAGAGTTCCCCTTGGGAAAACCCTGAACGCCAAGTCTGATTTGCAGCCACGACGGCTCCGACCGCACTATTTGGCACTCCCGGCGCGATGGCCAACCCGCCAGCGGTGCCAAGCAGACCTCCCTGGAACGTCTGCACATAGGGTGGGTTCATACCGATTGCGTCGGCTACGCTGCCTGGCAAAAGGTCACTGAAGNNGTCCTTGGCTGCAGGATGGCGAGCGGGACCGAAGAGAAAAGATTGCCAAGCTGAGTCTGAATCGCAGCGTCCAGTGGTTGGTTAACATTGTGAGATATCGAATCAAAAGAACCACTGAGACGAGCAACTTCAGCGTGCGGACTTACGGGGTTCGAATTGAAGGTGTCTCGGAGGCCGAGGGTCCATGTCACCTTCGAAGTCAACTTCCAGGTATCTTGCGCGTAGAAGTCGACATTGAGGAAGTTGAACGGTTCGTTTTGCGCGACTGGGAAGGTCTCTTGTGCGGTGGAAGCCGCCCCGTAAATGAATTGGGGCAAGTCCGTATAGGTCACCGTGGGGACGTTCCCTTCGCCGAAGTCATAATCATTCAAACGAAAGACGCGGATATTCGTCCCAAACCTCAGTTCGTGAGCGCCGTGGGTCCAGGCCAGATTGTCATTGATGAAAAAGCGGGTCGCGCGCCTTCCTTGCACCCACGTGTTATCTACCCCTCCGATGTTCGAGAATGGCGCATTCGCGCCCTGGCCTTGCAACACAATCGGAAAGGCGGCGAGCGTCTGCTGGTAATTGCTTGGTTCAAACAAGCTTGCGTACCAGGTAAATCCTGGATTGAAATAGTTCACCAGGTTCTGCGAAAAAATATGCGTGTATCCTGCTCCGAACGTGTACTGCGGTTGTGGAGAGATGGAGTTGAACAAAGGATTAATCGGGTCGGTGTACTGGGCCTGCAAGCCGGTATCGGCCTGAAAGCGGAACCAAGCCGTATTATTTGTGTCCCTGTTGTAGTCAATGCGGACCGTCTGGACCTGTTCGCTGTCATTGGTGGAGTGCGAGACGAGTTGCCGGTTGGCGCAACCATTTCCGTTCGGCGGACTGCCTCCTGCTGGAGCACCGCCGACATTGAAAGGACAACCCAACACAGCTAGGGGCGTTCCGCCGGTATTTCCAAACAGGGAAAACATCTTCTGATAAAACGGCACCGACTGGGGTGTTGCCGGATAGACGGATCCGGTTACGGCGTCAGTCCCACCCAGCGGAAGTTGCTGCAAGACATATTTTTGGAACGCGGGAGACGGCACGGTAGCTTGCGTCACAATGGGAAGCGTAAGGCGCATCCATTCGAAGTCCGTGAAGAAAAAGAGCTTGTCGCGCTTAATCGGTCCGCCCAGACTGCCTCCGAAGTGATTTACGGTTGATTGCGGCTTCAGGTTCCCAGCCGTCGCATTCGTAAAATAGTCCGCTGCATTCATGCTTGATCCATTCCAGATTTCGTAAGCATTCCCGTGAAACTGATTCGTGCCGGATTTTGTGACGTAGTTGATCTGAGAGGCCCCGTATCGCCCCTGGTCTACCGAATAGGAAAGGGTATTCACCGTAACATCCGAAATCGAGTTCATTCCTAGCACGAGATTGGTTGCCAGGCCGATGTTCAGGTTGGTGAGTGGGTCGTTGGTTTCCAACCCGTCAACGATGTAGCCGTTTGAAGTGGCGGGCAAGCCATTAAATTCCACATTGCCGTAACCATTGGCCCCTCCGACGGCATCACTGCTGCTGCCCGCCGTATTGATGAGGGCGCCGGAAGCGAACTGCAAGGGATAGGTTAGGTCGGCGCCTGGATTCGGAATATCCGCCAACACCGGCCCGCTAAGAGTCGAGGATGTGTTGGCGTTTGCCGTGTTGATGAGCGGAGCTTCGGTAGTCACCTGGACGCTCTGCTCCGAATGAGCTACCCGGAGCGCGAAATCGACCTCCTGCTTCTGGCCTAGAGCAGAACTCACATTGTCATTCTGCTGCTGGTCGAAACCCTCCGCTTCCACTTTGACTGAATAAGTGCCCGGACGTAGCTGAGGAAAATTGAACCGGCCTCCATCGTCGGTCTTAAGACTGCGCTGCAAACCGGTCGTCGGGCTCGTGATCGTCACCGTGGCGCCTGGAACAGCCGCGCCGGACGCATCAGTGACTTGGCCAACGATGGCGCTGGTCGTTTCCCCCTGCGCTCTAGTGCTGACGGGAATCAAACAAAACGTAGTGGTTAATAACAGGCCTATGAGAATGATGCGAGCCATGGATCCAAGACCTCGATCATGGAAGTGCCGATGTTAACCTGAGTTAATATATTAAGTACATTTAAATAAACACACTTGTTCTTGGAGAGCAAATAGTGCATCAGTCTGGCAAGATCGCTGCCCGCAAATGAAAACGACGGCGGGCACTCATGCCACGTGCTAAAGGAGGTGGCCCAGTTCTAGGCGGGCGGCGTGGAGGAGCCCTCCGCGTCCGTAGTATTGAGGATTCGAGTAGAGGTTTGCTAGATGTGTTCCAAGCTCCCTGAAAGAAGCTTGGCGTCGCCCTCGTAAAGCTGGATGTACTCTTGCGCTGCCGAGCCAGTCTCAAGCCCGATTCCTTGGCAGACGACGAATGCTACGGCCTCGGCTTCGGTCTCGCGGCTGCGCTTTGAAGTGCTGGCGCGGCGCTCGTCACGGT